>JAEYUO010000119.1 GCA_023432465.1 Planctomycetota bacterium
CGCCCGCCCTGCCCTACAAGCTCGCCTGCCTGTGCGACTTGCGCGACAAGGACGGGCGGATCCTGCTCCTGCGCCGCACCCGCGAGCCGAACCGCGGCTTGTGCTCGCCGATCGGCGGCAAGTTGGACATGCACACCGGCGAAAGCCCGGCCCAGTGCGCCAGCCGCGAGATTCAAGAAGAGGCCGGGATCCACATTCCCATCGAGCGCCTGCACCTCGGCGCGCTCATCAGCGAGAAGGCCTTTGAGGGAAAAGGACACTGGCTGCTGTTCTACTACCGCGTCCTCGGACCGGTTGACGTGCCGACCCAGACGATCCCCGAGGGCTCGCTGGAGTGGTTCCACGCGCACGAGATCGACAGTCTCCCCCTGCCCGAAACCGACCGCCAGATCATCTGGCCGATGATCCGCAAGCACGACCGCGACCACGAGGGCAAGCCGCCGGGGTTCTTCGCGCTGCACATCGACTGCTCGGTCGTCGACGCGGCGGGAAAGCCGTCGATCCGCTGGTCCGTCGAACAGTCGGAATGAGCCTCAGGCGTACACCTCGAGCACCATCCGCCGCGAAACCTTCAACTGCTTGTGCAGCATCTTCCGGTTCCAGCCCGCGATGTCCGACATCGCCTCGGCATCCGCGTGCAGATACTGCTCCAGCGCGCTCGCAGGCAGCAGCCGGGCCAGTTGCTGGATGATTCCCAGCTCCATCCCCGCGATGCCGCAGACATACACCAGCGTCCGCTCGCTGGCGAGCATCGGCAGGAGTTGCTCGCGGTGCGAAACCAGCCGGTCCTGCACATACATCCGGTCGTGCCCGTCGGTCTGCTTCTCGCGGCTAATGGCCGTGAGGTAGGTGAAGTTGCTGTGCTCCGACTCCAGCTTTCGGAAGTCGATGTCGTAGAGCAGGTCCGTCGCGTACGGCGCGCCCATGACCAGCACGACCTTGCTCGCCGCGCCGGATTCCAGCAGGTCGATCACCATGCCGCGGAACGGGGCGATGCCGGTGCCGGTCGCGAAGAAGATGTAGTCGTGCGCCGACTGGTCCGCCGGAAGCAGAAACCGCTTGCCGTTGGGCCCGGAGAGCTTCACCTCATCGCCCACCTGCAGGTCGCAGAGGTAGTTCGACGCCACCCCAAGGAACAGCTTGTGGCTCTCCCAGTGCTCGTCGATGGTGCGCTTCACCGTCGTCGAGATCACCTGGCCCTTGCCATCTTCGCCGCGGGTCGGCGAGGCGACCGAGTACAGCCGCACCGCGTGCGGCCGACCCTTGGCATCCTGGCCCGGAGCGATCACGCCGATCGACTGACCCGGCAACACGTTTCCGGCCAGCAGCGTGCCCGAGACGTCGAACTCGACATGCCGAACAAAGCCCGCTGCCTTGGGCGCGGTGCAGACCTCGGACCTGGTGATCCGCGCGGTGCACGGCTCGCCCGGTCGGTACAGGTGCATCTTGGCTTCTGGGAGCGCGATCTCGCCCGCTTCCTGGCCGGGCGCGTGTGTCGGTGTGGTCATCACGGAAGGATAGTCCGGGGAGCCCGTATTTTGGATTTGCGATTTTGGATTTTGGATGAGGACCACCGGACAGCTCGCTGAACCGCGGCCGCGAAGTGTTCAATCCAAAATCCGCAATCCAAAATCCGAACTCACCTCGACGTCGCCACCCGCTCCACTTCATCCAGCGTCGTCATGCCGCGGGCGGCGAGCTGCCAGCCCGACTGCACCAGCGTCGTGAACAACCCCTGCTCAATCACCCTCTTCATGGCCGCCAGCGACGGCTCCTTGATGATCACGTCCTTGAGTTCGTCCGTGAAGTCGAGCAACTCGAAGATCGCCCGCCGGCCGCGATACCCCGTCCGCAGGCACTGGGCACACCCGGTCGCCGTGAACAGCTCGGTCTGGTTCTCGAGGAACCGGCCCATGCGTGTCGCCTGCCCCGGCGTCACACGGATCGCCCGTTTGCAGTTGTCGCACAGCACACGCACCAGCCGCTGCGCCAGCGTCAGCTCCAGCGAGTTCGCCACCAGGTACGGCTCGACCTTCAGATCCAGCAGCCGGAACACGCTGCTCATCGTGTCCTTGGCGTGAACGGTCGAAAACACCAGGTGCCCGGTCATCGCGGCCTGCATCGCCGTCCGGGCGGTCTCATCGTCGCGCACCTCGCCCACCAGGATCACATCCGGGTCCTGCCGCAGAACACTCCGCAGCAGCGAACCAAATGTGTTCCCCTGCTTGTCGTCGATGGGGATCTGCGTCACGTTCTCGAGGTGATACTCGACCGGGTCCTCGATCGTGATGACGTTCCGCGTCTGGCGATCGATCACCCGCAGCGCGTTGTAGAGCGTCGTGGTCTTTCCCGAGCCCGTCGGCCCGCACACCAGCAGCATCCCCGCTTCCTGCTCGCACACCTTGCGCACGCGGTCGTACATGTACGCCGGAAGCCCAAGCTCCGTCAGGCTCTTGGGCGAGTCGCGCATGTCCAGCACGCGGATGACCAGCTTCTGGCCGTGCACGCTGGGCGTGAAACTCACGCGGTAATCCACCCGCCGCGCCGGCGAGCCGCTCGCCCCGCCCGTCGCCGGGAACTTCGCCGAGAAATGCCCGTCGAGCACGGCCTCGCGGCCGGTCGGCCGCATCTGGCAGGCCGTCTTGATCAGCCCGAAGCACAAGTCCCCCACGTTGTTGGGCATCTGCACCACGCTGATCATCTGACCATCAACCCGCATCCGCACCTGCACACAGTCCCCCTTGGGCTCCATGTGCACATCGGTTGCGCGGGCCTTGGAAGCGGCCAGCAGGATGAGCCGCGCCGCGCGGGCGCCTTCGCCATCGCTCCCCAGCGCGCCCGATGTCCGGCCACGACCATCGACAAGCTCCAGCTTGTCATCCGAGCCCGTGTTGCGGGGCGGCAACATGTTGATCATCTCGACGAGGTCGATGACCCACGCCGGGTCCGCCTTCGGCCGGGTGCCGTTCTTCCCCGGCCCCGCCGAGCCCGCCGCCTCGCTCGCCGCAGCCCGCGCGGCCGCCTGCCGCTCGCCGAGCGTCTCCTCGGCCTGCACGATGAACGTGTGCGTGCCGAGCTTGATGACATCCCCGGGCCGCACGATCGAGTCGGTCACCTTCTGGCCGTTGAGCTTCGTCCCGTTCCGCGAGCCCAGGTCCCGCAGGTGCCACGTCGCCGCCTCGGTGTTGCCGGTCTCATCGACCTGGAAGGTCTCGCCGTGCGGGCGGGTGGGCGCGGGCTCGATCACACAGTGAAACCGCGACAGCAGCGTGTCGTTCAGCGCGAGCACGTTCTCCGGCGAACGGCCGATGGTGATCGGCTTCTCGCCAAGCGGGATCTCCCGCTCCGAGCCGTCAGCGGATGTCAGAAACATCTGGGGCATGAAGAAATCCGCATCCTGCGTACCCGGCCCGCTCGCGGCCCGAATCTCTGGTTTCGACCGGCGCAACGCGGCTCCGTTCGCGATCATGGTACTGACCTCCGCATATCGGCGACCACCCGCCGCTCCCGCCAGCTTCCTGCCTGTCCCGCACTCCCCCACTCCTCCCTACCATCGCCCCCATGATCGACCTGCGTGACCTGCGTGAGAATCCCGACAAGTACCGCCGCGGCACCGCACTCAAGGGCATGTCGGTGGACATCGACCGTCTGCTGGCGCTCGACGCGCAGCGCCGGACGCTCCAGACCGAGCAGGAGCACCTCCGCGCCCAGCAGAAGTCCATCGAGAAAGACCTCGGTCCGCAGATCGGCAAGCTGGCCGGGGCCATCAAGAAGGCCGGCCCCGATGAGAAGGCCGCGCTGGAGCGTGAACTCGAGGGCCTAAAGGCCAAACCCGCCGCGCTCAAGGACAAGATCCAGGCCTTGGACCCGCAGATCGCCGCGATCGAGCCCGAGCTCAACAGCATCCTCCTGTCCGTGCCGCTCCCGCCCGATGCCGATGTCCCGGTCGGTAAGGGGAGCGAAGACAACATCGAGATCCGCCGCTGGCACCCCCCTGCGAAGTCTGAGGATGGCCCATGGGGCTTCGATACCAACAAGTCATACGAAGCCAACCGGGGCTTCCGGCCCAAGAGCCACCTGGAACTTGTCCGAGACCTCGGCCTTGCCGACTTTGAACGCGGCGTCAAGATGGCCGGGGCGCGGTCGTATGTCCTCACGGGCGACGGCTTTTTGCTGCACAACGCGGTGCTGCGCTACGCCTTCGACTTCATGACGCTTCAACAGGGCTTCAAGGCGATGAGCGTGCCGGTGCTGGTGAAGGAAGAGTGCATGGTCGGCACCGGCTTCTTCCCCGCGGGGCGCGAGCAGGCGTACCACATCGAGGAATCCAAACGCGGCGGCGGGTATGACCAATACTTGACCGGCACGGGCGAGGTCGGCCTGATGGGCATCCATCAGGATGAGATCCTCGACGAGTCGCAGTTGCCCATCCGCTACACCACCGTCAGCACATGCTTCCGGCGCGAGGCGGGCGCGGCGGGCAAGGACACCGCCGGCCTCTACCGCATCCACCAGTTCGACAAGGTCGAGCAGGTCGTCATCTGCAAGGCCGATGAGGCCGAGAGCCGCGCGTGGCACACGAAAATGATCGGCTACGTCGAGAGCCTCTTGCAGGGGCTCGCGCTCCCGTACCGCCTGCTCCAGTGCTGCACGGGCGACCTGGGCGTCAAGAACGCGGACATGATCGATGTCGAGAGCTGGATGCCGGGCCGCGGCGAGGTGAGCAAGGACGGCGTGCCGAGCGGCGCTTTTGGCGAGACGCACTCGGCCTCGCGGTTGTACGACTATCAGTGCCGGCGTTTGAACATGCGCTACCGCGAGGGCGGCGCAGGCGGCAAGGGCGCGACGGTGTTCTGCCACTCGCTGAACAACACGGTCGCGGCGTCGCCGCGGCTGCTCATCCCGATCCTTGAGATGTGGCAGAACGCCGATGGCACGGTGACCGTGCCGCCGGTGCTGCGGCCGTACATGGGTGGGAAGACAAAGATCGGATAGAGTGGTGACGGCGCGCTTTATCAGGTGATCAGGGCGCCGAGTGCCAGCGAGCAGGCACACAGGGTCTGTTCGTAATATGCTTCACTTATGGGCGTGCAGTCTTTGACGACCCTTTCTTGCCTCACCCGCACGCGTCGCGCAGCGGTGATCGCTTCGAGCGTGGTCGCGGTGCTTGCCGCGGCAGTGTGGTTGTCGTCGCAATTCTACATCTTCACGGTGCGACGCTCGGGCGGCTCGGTCGCACGTGTGGATTCCGTTCCCGAAGGACAACCCGGCTCATGGACGTTCACCCGTCGGACTTGGAGCCTGATGACCTTTCCGCACCAGCTTCGGCTCATCCGCAGCGAGTATGTCAGCGCGATGCAACATGCCGACGAATCTCACCGATTCGAAGAAAGCCGCGGCTGGTTCGCTGGCGGATTCTCGCGCGGACTCATTCGAAAGGACTACTCCGCGATGTTCGAGTTCCAGCCTCCGACATGGCGTGTCATGGGCATTGGTGTCACCGAACTGACAACTGGGGGACAACTGCTCCGGGCTTATGACTTCCCCTATTGGCTGCTCATCATCGTGTTCGGAACGCCCTTCGCGATCCTCGAACATCGCCGGCGCACGCTGCTCCGGCGCGAACGTCGCGGCCAGTGCATCGCCTGCGGCTACCAGCTCGACGCCGCGATGACGATGTGCCCCGAATGCAACGAACAGCGATCGAGTACGCATTCCGCGGTTTAGCTCACTTCATCCGCATCACAATCCTCGATGCCAACACCGGGTACTCAACGCACAGCCGGAAGACCCGGAACTCCTCAGCGTTCCAGCCGACGCGCTCCATCGCGTACGTCAGCACATCGGGGTACTGCGGAATCAGCGGAGTTCTCGCGGCGTACAGGCCATCCCCCAGGTCTTCGCCCTGCTCGGCGACCGGCAGGCGGTCCCACTCGCGGAACACCATCGCGCCATCCTGGGGCAGCGCGTAGACGCCGACCTCCGGCACGAGATCGCCGCACAGGCTCTTGTGTAGCAGGATGTCGCCGAAGAACGTCTCGATCGGGAAGTCGATCGCTTTGACGACGTACGCATCGGCCACAGCGCCATCCTTCGGCGCGGGCGCATCGGCGCGGCCGACAACTCCGGTGAAATACGTCGCGTCGCCGGCGGGACCGAGTTCGCTGCTCACGAGTTCGTGCCGCCGATACCCCTGCTGCGATTCGCGCAGCTGGAAGTCCGGCAA
Organism: Planctomycetota bacterium; assembly: GCA_023432465.1. GTDB lineage: Bacteria > Planctomycetota > Phycisphaerae > Phycisphaerales > UBA1924 > JAHBXL01. The sequence goes on from JAEYUO010000119.1 coordinate 6,227, forward strand.
GGGCTGCGAGCAGAAATCCCGGAGCAGGCCGATGGCATTCGGTCCCGTCTCCCGCGGGTCGAGCGGCTCGGGAGGCGGGGCCATGCCCGCGCCGGCGGGCAACTTGCGCGCGCGATACTCGGTCATGTGCAACGGGCCTGCGCGGCGCGTGCGGTGCAGGCCGACCATGCCCGTGACAAACACCGTGTCGAGCATGCCGGGCGTCTGGCTTGGGTGCACGATGCGCGCGCCGCAGACCACGCGGGCCTGACGACCCCAGATCATCGACATGGCGCGGAACGCGCTGCGCCGATGCTTCTTCAGGTCGGCCCCGGGGGCATTGCGGCTCTCGTCGGCGGTGCCGAGCTCCGAAACCATCGACTCAAACGCATCGCGGCTGCCCGCAAGGCGGACCACCGCGCCCTCGAACCGCTCGAACGCGCTCCGCGCGGCCTCGATCGCCTCCGCCGGCACGCCATGCAAAGCAGACGCTTCGAGAAAACTCTCCATGCCGCGGCGGCCCGGCATCAGCGAAACGAAGGTGGCGGGATCGGTCGTGGTCGCGGCCGTGAACAGGCTCCAGCTCAACTTCTGGCCCAGGTCCAGCAGACGCCTCAGCTCCGTTGAACGCCGCACCGGAGGCCGGAGCCGCTGGATGACCTCGGCAATGGCCGAACGCAGCGCGGCAACGGTCGCGGCAACCTCGGTCTCGAAGGCAGTACCTTCGATCTGTAAATGTTCGGTGCTGGCCTCGTCAACCGGCTTCATGGCACACACATCGTACCAGACGAAAGCGGGCTTGTGCAAGAGTCCCAAGGAAAAGTTGCCGAGAAATTTGTCTCAAGACTACTTGACGCACCCCATAAGGCGCGGGTAGGTTGGTGCATCGGGACTTCCGCTCGGGCTGTCTGCTCGGCGGTGATGAGGCCATGACCTTGGAAGGAGTCGTCCATGACACCGTTTGTCTGCCGGATAAATCGCGGAGTTCAATCCGCCGTCGTTGCCATTGCAGCCGTCGCAGCGATGTGTGCAACATCCTGGGCACAGCCGTGCGAGCCGGAGTGGACACCCATGGGTGCCGGCACACAGACGGGTGCAGCGGTGAACGCTGTGCGCGCCATGACCGTTTTCAACGACGGGACCGGAGAGGCTCTGTACATCGGGGGCCAGTTCCAGTCCGTTGACGGCGTCGCGGCGACGAACATCGCCAAATGGAACGGCTCGACGTGGTCTCCCGTGGGCGGGGGTGTGAACGGCACGGTGTTCACCATGGCGGTGTTCGACGACGGCCTTGGCGGAGGCCCCGCGCTCTATGCCGCGGGAAGCTTCACCCAGGCGGGTGGCGCGCCGGCGAGCAGGATCGCCAAGTGGAATGGAACCGCCTGGTCGCCGCTGGGAACAGGGATCACCGGCAGCGCGGTGACGGCGATGTGCGTGTTCGACGATGGGGCGGGGCCCGATCTCTACGTGGGCGGGAACATCTCCGCGGGCAACGGCGTGCCGATCTACAAGATCGGACGCTGGGACGGAACCACCTTTTCACCCCTCGGCAACGGCATCGGCCTGCCTCCGCCCGCATCTCCGATCGTCTACGCCCTCGCGGCGTTCGACGATGGCTCCGGTCCGGCCCTCTACGCGGCGGGCGCGTTCACGACCGCCGATGGCGCGGCGATCCCCGCTGACCGGATTGCCCGATGGGACGGCTCGGCATGGTCCTCCGTCTTCGGCGGCCTGTCGGGGCAGGCAAATGCCCTGGCAGTTCACAACGATGGGAGCGGACCGGCGCTCTATGTCGGCGGCGAGTTCATCGGCGCGGGCGTTGATATCGCCATGCGCATGGCCCGTTGGGACGGCGAGGCCTGGGCACCGGTCGGCGCCGGCATGGACGATGGCTCGGTCAACGCGCTTGCAGTCTTTGATGACGGCTCCGGCGGAGGACCCAAGCTCTACGCATCGGGAAGCTTCACGGGCTCGGGCGGGTCGCCGATGAAGGGAGTCGCCGTCTGGGACGGAGCAACCTGGTCGGCGGTCGCCTCCGGCTTTGATGACGGCGAAGGGCTGGCGCTCGCCGGCTTCGATGGCGGAACGCCGACTCTGTTTGCGGGCGGTTCGTTCACCGCGGCGGACGGCGCATCTACCAGCCGCATCGCCCAACTGCTCTGCAACCCCGTCGGCGCGTGCTGCCTCCCGAGCGGGGTATGCGAACCCAGAACACAGATCAGGTGCGCGATCGCCGGCGCAAGCTACAGCGGCGACGGCATCGACTGCATGGATATCGACCCTTGCACGCCTGCTTCCACCGGGGCATGCTGCACGCCCATGGGCTGTGTCGTCACGTGGAACGCCGGCGAGGGCGGGTGCATCGAGCAGGGCGGTGTCTACCTCGGCGATGGCTCCGTCTGCGGGACCGACTGCGATGCGATCCACTTTGAAGTCGAGGACAACAGCAACAAGGCGCTCGCTCAGACGGTTGTGCTGGGTGAGGGCGATTCCATCGTGGGCGTTTCGACTGCGAACGGATCGGGCGAGCCCGGCGCGGACTACTTCCGCGTTCACACCGCCGCTGCACCGCTTGCGATCTACGAGCATCAAATGACGCTCAGCACGACCGGCCCCGTGGGCCACAGCACCCGGATTGTGAGTGCAAACCAGACGACGGTTGCCGCGGGCACGTGGCCGTGCGATATCGGCACGCCCGTTGAGGGAACCGATTCCAACGGCGGCCAGACCGGAGGCGTCGTCGGGACGGACCGCGTGAACTACTGGTACGGGTTCGGAAAGGAGGAGGGCGTCTACTACCACGTCTGGGGCACCGACGCCACCACGGGGCTCTACATCTCGACGCTGACGACGTCCGAGGTCGTCCCAACCGATCTGGGCACCTTCCTGCCCGGAGAACTCACCATCACCACCACGGGCCAGGGGCACACGAGCGACACCCACCTCATGATCCTGGATGAAGACCTCGTGGCAATCCCGGGATACGGGAACGACCGAGCCTCGATCAATGGCGGCGCGCCCGCCAACAGCACGAACACCAGCTTCCTCCGTCGACAGTACGAGCCGGGAACCTACTACATGGCGATCGGCATCATCAACCTCGCATCGACGGTCGGCAAAGCGTGCGACGACAACCGCCGCTTCGGTGCGATTCTCGACCTGCCCGATGCGGTGGTTGCCACCGACAACTCGGCTGTGACGAATGTCTCGTTTGCAGTCACCGACAGCGCGGGAACGACCGGCTTCGCCGCAAGCCGGCCCGGCCGCGCCCGGGCCGCCTGGTTCCGGTTCACCGTTGGTGATGCGCCCTGCCCCGCTGACTTTGATGGCAACGGCACGGTTGCCGTCCCGGACATCTTCGCATTCCTCGCCACCTGGTTCGCATCCGGCGAGGGCGCTGACTTTGATGACAATGGCACGATCGCTGTGCCGGACATCTTCGCGTTCTTGTCTGCCTGGTTTGCCGGCTGCCCCTGACCGTCAGCTTGCACCTCTCAACGCGCGGAGCCCCGGGCACACGCCCGGGCCTTCTGCTTTCTGTGACCACCACCGGCAATCCCGCTCGCAGATATCCTGTCGCGTGCCCGATGTGCCCCGCCCGACCACGTTGCCTTCCCCCCGCTCGCGCGGCATCCTGCTCTTTGGCTGCGCAGCGACCGCCCTGCTGCTGAGTGCTCTCTGGCTCCTCTCCCAGTTCCGCGGCTTCGCCCTCCTCCACACCGGCGCCGCAGTCGCCCGCAACACCCAGACCCCCGACGGCCAGATGGGCGCGTGGGAGTGCACGCTCAACACGTGGAGCCTGCAAACCTACCCGCACCAGCTGCGCCTCGTCCGCGGCGAATATCTCAGCATCATGAGCGCCGAATCCGAGAAGGACCGCTTCGCCGGCCAGCTCGGCTTCGAGGCCCACAGCTTCGCCGCAAGCGCCATCCGCCCCGACCGTCGTCCATGGTTCGTCTCCGAGCCTGGAAACTGGCGGTTCCTCGGCTTCGGCGCCGGCGAATCCACGGGCGGCGGACAGACGGCGCAGACATACGACGTTCCCTACTGGCTGCTCATGGTCATCTTCGGCACGCCCGCGCTCCTCGCCGCGAGACGCCATCACGCGCTCGCCGTGCGGGCGCGCGAGGGCAGATGCCTGAAGTGCGGGTACCAGCTCGATGCGCACATGACCATCTGCCCGGAGTGCGGCACCGCCCGAACGGCATGATGACCGCCCGCACCGATGTGCGGTTCATCCGCAGATTCGCGACGTCGAGACGCTCCCTCAGCACGCGATCCGCAGCGTTCGCCGGTCCGCGGCGATTCGCGCGAGATTGCCCAGAGCCTTGATCTGATTCTGATCGAGGTTCCAGAACTTGAACCCCGCCTCAAACCAGCCGTCCTTGCGCTTGATCAGCCGAACAAGCTGCGCCGGAAGCGTCACCCCGTCGCCCAACCCGGCAAACTTGATCTGTGCAACTTCGCCCACATCCATCGGCGGCAGCTTCTTGCAGAGCATCTTCATGCCCGTGCCCGACAGGTCGGCGATCAGTCCGTACTGACACGTCAGCCCGTCACAGACGAGCCGCCCGGTTCGCCGTCGATTCGATGAGGGTCCGTTCAGCATCGCAAGGCCCCGTCTGTGCATCCGGCGATTCGGGACTCCGAAAGGCTCCGACGCATCGTCCGGTATCGGCATCAGATCTCCGCAACGCCAACAGCATTCGTCGGCATCGAGGATCCCCAAGCCGAAGCGTGCGGATTGCACGGCCTGTGCCGATCAGGACACCGTCCCCCTGATCAGGCGATGATCCTTCCACGCCGGGAACTTCCCTCGCCACGCCCTCAGCCCCGCCAGATCGATCTCCACGCTCAGCACGCCCTCGCCCTCGCCGAGCTCCCCCACGACATCGCCCATCGGCCCCACGGCCAGCGAGCCGCCCCGGTACTCCAGAAACGGGTCCGACCCCGCCCGATTCACCCCCAGCACGTACGCCTGGTTCTCGATCGCGCGCGCGATCGTCAGCATCCGCCGATGCCCCGCCCTGGCCACCGGCCAGTTCGCGCCGACGGCGAACACCTCCGCCCCGGCGAGCAGCCCGAGGCGAAAAAGCTCCGGGAACCGCAGGTCGTAGCAGATCGCCGGACAAACCGTGGTGACGTCCTCCCCGTTATCAGGCGTGTCTCCCTCACCCCGGCACGGGACGGAGCCCGCGCGGCCGCGCATCCATGTGTACGTCTCAATCCGTTCCCCGCCGGAGAAGAACTCGCTCTCGCGGCCATACGAGAACGGATGGATCTTGTCGTACTCGACAAGCACCTCGCCGGACGGACCCGCCACCGTCGCGCGGTTGCGTCCGCGGCCATCCGGCCCGATCACCGTCCGCGCGCCCTGCACAGTCGCTCCAAGTTCCTTTGAAAGTTCGCACAGATACCGCAACGTCCGGCCGTCAGCGTCGTTGGTCTTGGGGAGATCAAATGAAAAGCCTGTGTCGAACATCTCCGGCAAGACCACCAGGTCGCCCCGCGAGACTCCAGCGCTTCGAACAAGCTCGCTGGTCCGCGCGTAGTTTGCCTGCCGGTCTTCCCACACGATATCGAGTTGCACAAGGTGTGCCCGCACGCTTGCAGCTCCGTTTTCAACCCCGCCGATCGTACACCGCACGCACGCCAACACCGCCACCGATGCAACCCGTGCCGGTTGAATCCCAACAACCCGGCGCGATGATGCTCCTGAACCGTCCAACCCCTTCCACGCCCGTGCCAACCGACCCCACATCCATCCCGCAGGGTGATCGCTTCCGGTCCGTGCGTGCCGGCAGGCCCCAGCGACCGCTGGTGCTGCTCGCCAGCCGTTCACCTCGCCGCGTGGAGCTGCTCTCGCAAGCCGGTGTGGATTTCCTGGTCGCGCAGCCGCTGCTGAACGATGCCGACCTCGATCCCGGCGCTGCCAGCGCGGAGCGCTGGGTCGCCGCGATGGCGTACCTCAAGGCCGCGGCGGCATCACACCAGAAGCTGCACGCAACGCTCGATTCCGCCCGCCCGATCGGCGTCATTCTCGGCGCGGACACCGTCGTTGCGGACGCAGACGAGATCATCGGCCAGCCGCGGAACCAAGCCGATGCGCGGCGGATCATCGAACAGTTGGCCGATCGCGAGCATGATGTGCTGACAGGCGTCGCCCTGCTCTGCCCGGGCACCGGTCGCCGCGAGATCTTCACCGATCGCGCAACAGTTCGTGTCGGCCGCCTCGACGCTCGCTCGGTGGACGAGTACCTCGCCTCGGGTCAGTGGCGTGGCAAGGCGGGCGCGTACAACCTGCGCGAACGCATCGCCGCCGGCTGGCCCATCACCTTTGATGGCGACCCGGGCACCATCATGGGGCTGCCGGTGAAGATGGTCGTTGACCGGCTCGATTCCTGGAACTGATGCCCCCGCGCCCCGTCGCGGCCGTCACCGCCCGGTGCGCATCCGGTGCATCCACACGCCGTACTCCAGGACCGCCGCGAGCAGTTCCCGCTTCGATTCGGGCACGCCGCGACCGAACGCCGTCTGGTTGCGCCACTCCCAATACGGGCCCTTGAAGCGGAACCGCGTGATCACGCCCAGCCGCCCGAGCTGGTACACACCGCCGAGGAGATCGACGATCCGCGTCACCATGGCGCTCACCACATCGCCGCGGAGGCGCTGGAGACCATCGTCGTGCCCTGCGGATCAATGCTCGCGGCGTAGTTGAGCATCTCCACCTTCGTGGGCTCGACCGCCAGCAGCGTCGCCACGATGTTGCCCGTCGAGCACCACCGCGTCGGGTTCTGCTGCCAGGCCATGGCCGCGACAAGCTCGCCGGGCTTGTTGTTCCGGACCAGATCAAGCATGCCCATGTCGTGCTGGAAGACCTTCTTGCGCGCCGCATCGGCCTCGGGTGACTCTCCGGCGAGCATCTGCTGATCGCCGAACGACGGGCCCGCGTGCGAAAGATCGGCCGAAGCGATGATCAGCGTGCGGCCGGGGAGGCTGTTGACGCAGTCCTTGAGCGCCTTGACAAACGGTTCGATCGCCACGCCGTTGCCGTCGTAGCTCTCGCCGTTGGCGACCGCTGGGTCGTGCACCATCGCGCCGAAGACCTTGGGGAACTTGCCGTTCTCATCCGCTCCGAAGATGTGCTGGATCCACATCATCTGCAGCTCGATCGAGTGCTCCCGCTCGTGGTCGAAGCGGTTGGCAAAGAGCTTGTCGCCAAGCGCGAACTTGAGCGCGCTCACGACATCGGTATCGACCTCGCACGTGCCCAGCGGCGTCGTGAAGCCCTTGTCGCACCCCACAACGCCGGTGCCCTGCCCGAAGTGATTGGTCCCCAGAACAATCACCCGGTCCGGACGATCGCAGACCCGCATGCGGCCATACACGTTGGCGTAGTTGATCCACCCTCTGGGATAGTCAATGTGCGGGACGATCACCGCTCGCGGCAACTGGTCGAAGCTCGGCTTCTCCGCCTTCTCCAGCGCCTTGCTCATCCACTGGTCGAACAGCTCGCGCACGCGCCCCGGCCCCTGCTCGGCCTTGACCGAGTCATCGACCTTGTCGGTTCCCGCGGCCTGCGTCACCAGCATGTCCGCGAACGCCGCGCTGCTCGCGGGCGGAAGGTTCGCGGCCGCATCGAAGTCCTCCTTGACCTTGGCCCACAGCTTGTCGAACGACGGCCCCTCGATGAGCGCGGCATCGTCGAGCTGCGCGATGATGCCCTCGAGCACTTCGCGGTTCAAGCCCCGCCCGACTTCCTGGATGATCTGATCCAGCTCACGCGAGCCATCCATGAGCGGGAAGAGCATCCTCGCCGCGGGAGCCGTGAAGACCACTTTGTCGGAAATCTGCCTCGCATCGGCCAAGCCCAGGAGCTGGAGCTGCTGGCCATCGGGCCCCTGCCCCTGGACCGGGAACCCACGCACGGGCCGCAGCTTCGGCCGCCGCATATGGGCTGCGTTCGGGTCAAACTTGGGCTTGGGCGCGTTGGGCTGAGGGGTGTCGGCTTGGCTCATGCCCGATCGTAGCCCACACTCCCCCGCCTCCGGTCCGTGGAGGCGACTCAAAGCCGCTCGGGCACGCGGCTTGTGGACCATCGGGCCCCGGCTACCTATCGTCTGGGCCCTCTTTTGCCGGAAGCCGAACCATGATCGACTCGCTCAAGCCAGGCCAGACCGTCCGATGCACGCTCTTGAAGATGCCCCGCTCGCGCGGCAACAGCAAGACCGTGCGTGCCCTCATGCTCCGCGACCCCCAGAACGTTCGCGCCTCGCGCCGGGCCCAGCTCATGCGCCGCCGCAACACCGTGGTCTACAACCGCGGCAACCGCGACTGGGTGCAGCGCCGTCCGTGTGCCCGTATCGCGGTTCTCAAGACCGGCGCCAACTGGTCGTTTGTCTACCAGCACGACCTCGCCGATGAGCTCCGCTCCGTCGAGAAGCTGCTCAAGATCGAAGGCGCCTGAATCGCGGGCCAATCCCGTTTCGAACCCACCAAGGCCCGGCATTTGCCGGGCCTTGTTCATTTTGTCCCACCCCCTCACCCTACGCTCACGCCATGAAGAAACTGCTGGTACTCTCGGCCGTGCTGATCGCCTGCGGCGTCGGGCTCTTGATCGTGCTCTCTCGCGGCGGGCCCCGCCAAAGCCCCGCGACGGCGAGCCGCGGCGAGCCCGATGCCGTGTACGCGACCCGCGGCCGCATCGTCATGCTGCCGTCATCAGACTCGATCTCCGCGGAGCTGCAGATCCATCACGAGCCGATCGACACGTTTGTCAACCCCAACGGCACCGTCGGCATGCCCGCGATGATCATGCACTTTCCGCTCGGCGCGAACAGTTCGCTCGACTCACTGGTCGTGGGAGACGCGGTCGCGTTTGACTTCGCCGTCTGGTCCACACCCGGCAGCCGGCACTACGAGGCACGCAATCTGCGGAAGCTGCCGACCGAAACCAAGCTGGACCTGCCCGAGTAAGTCCGCCCACCGCCCACCGCCACACCCCCACTGCCCGCACGCAACCAGCCGCCACACTCCGCTGTGACCGATCTGAGACTTGTTGCATGCAAGAAAAAACCCAGCGCCTAGCCGCAAGGGCCAAGCGCCGGGTCTCGTGGGGGTCAGGTAGAGGGTGTCGTTGCTGCGGTCGAACGGCGAATCGTTGCGGACTCAGCCTACTCGTATCAGGCTCCCTCTCTCGCTTCCTTGACCTCGTGAGGTTATTCGCCTCCCGAGGCCTCTCGGTTCAGATTGTGGCGAGTAGATCGGAAGTATTCAACCCACTTTCTCACATTGCTCAAAAATCGTGGGAAAAACCTTACTCGGTCAGCTTGCCCGTTTTCTGATCGGGGACTTTAAGCTCCAGTCTTTCCATGACTTGCAGCAAGTCCGACCACACCTTGGCCCGATTCTCCGCGGTGTACGCCCGAAGCACGAACGCCGGGTGATACGTCGGCATCAGGGGCACCGACCAGTCCCGCATCAACCCCTCGGCTGAGGGGGTGTCAAACAGCCGCGCCGGCGGGCGGAACTCGTGCCATCGGCCCCGAAGCCGCGTCATGGATTCCGTGGAGTTCAAAAGCGTGCGCGAAGCCGGGAGCCCGAGCGTCACGATTGCCGCCGGACGGATGATCATGATTTGTTCGTAGAGGTACGGAGCGCACAAGGCGCACTCATCAGATGTCGGGGTCGCATTATCCGGCGGGCGAGTCTTCAGCACGTTCGCGATGTACACCCGATCGCGGCTCAGCCCCATGGCCACGATCATCTTGTCCAGCAGTTGCCCGGACCGCCCAACGAACGGCCTGCCCAGCCGGTCCTCCTCGGCCCCGGGAGCTTCGCCGACGAACATCAGCCGCGCACACGGATCGCCCTCTCCGAAGACGATGTTGTGATGATCGGTCACGAATTTCTTGTGCGGAGCTTCCCGCTCATACCGCGCGCGCAGCTCATCGAGCAGACGCTGCGACCGCTCCGCCGCCGAGCCCGCGGGCGGGCGGGCGGGCGCGCCAGTCAACGCCGTCTGCTGCATCACGACCGCGGGCTGCTCCTCCGCGGCACGAGGCGGCCTGGCGAGGGGTTTGGATTCAACTTCTGATGGAGCCGCGAGGATCGCCGGATTCGGACGCACCGGGATGAAGTCCACACCGAGCAGCGCCATGGTCGCGGCATTCTGCCGAACAGCGCGTGCCAGCGCAGGATCAGGTGTGTGGCTCATGCCCGCAGGGTAACCCTTCGGGCCGTCGCAGATCAACACCTATTCACGCAGGACACCGGTTCACTGTGGAGCGGGACTGGCGGGAGCGTCCGGTTCCGGCTGCTCAGGATTCTGCGCGGGGGCCTCTGCGGGGATCGCCGCGGGCTCGTCGGGCACCTCATCGCGCACATCGCGGGGGCTGGAGGGTGTTGCCGACTCGCGCACGCCGGGGGGACCGAGGGCCGATGGGGCCTCCAGCAGCGTCGGCACAACCGCGCCGATCGCCAGCCCAATCAGCAGGCCGATGACGAGCCCGGGCAGGAACGCCCGGGCGAACGAGGGATTGGAGGAGGCTTTGGACTCGGACATGGTGTCTCTCCGGTGCGAGGCAGGAACCATGCTATCGGCACAGCCCCGGCCGGAAAGCGCGAGAAACCTGCCGAGCATGCCTACGCCGCGACGGCCTCCTCGATTCGATACCGCAGGAAGACCGGCCGCTCCACACCCGTCACCACATCCCAGAAGGGCCGCTCATCGTCCTCGGTCCACCAACGGCGGAACTGGCCCCGGGGGTCTTCGGCATAGACATCAAGGACGTTGGACCCGACGAAGATGGCCCTGTGCAGCAGCAGCATGTCATCGCTGGCGTACTCGGATTCCGCCGCGACGCCCGCGAACGCATCCACGATGCGTCCAAACAGCCTGTGGTCATGCCGCAGGAGGGCATCGGCCTCCAGCCAGACGTAGAACCGGCGTTTGAGCCCGGGGCACTCATCCTGCACCGGCCGCTTTCTGAGGCATTCCAGCACGCCATTGCGGCCACCGAGGCGCGGCGAGACGGGCCCCACCCCCAGCTCGACGCTCAGCGATTCAGCCAAGCCGGCGAGATCGGTGATCGCCGCGCCGTTGAGCACGCAGACCTGGGTCTCTTCAAGCAGGGCAAGGTGCTGCGCAAGCTCGGATGCAAAAACATCCCGCTGCGGCCGCGAAGGAGACCAGGCAACGAGGTGGTGCTCTTCCAGGAGCTGCGCGGCATCGACCCGCCACGCGGGAACCGATACGGGGAGCGAAGGCGTTCTGGTGATCCGCATGGGCTCCGGCCCCTTTTCGTGGCACCGGCTTTACCCCGACCCCGGTTCATGGCTCCGTCAGACGAACACCACGGCGGTCCGTCTGATCCAATGTGCCCTCAATTCGGGCATTGGGCCACCTCTCCGGAAAAAGTCCCGGAAGTGCCGGTTCACCGCTCCCCGGCAACCAGCTTCAGCCGTGTGCCCGTAAACGCATCAAACCGCACACCGGTCGACAATCGCGTGGTGAAGTCACGATCGGGAGTAATGATCCGCACGACGGCGGGAGATGGCCCTCCGGGCAACAACGGCAGGGGCTTGATGTCGACTTCGCCGCGGGAAAGCTCCACGACCAACTCGACCGGCATGCCCGGCTTCTCGGGGGTTCGCTGCTCGAACCGCACCCGCGTCAGGCGCGACACCTTCACGCTTACCTGATCAGCCAGTGTGAGCGTCATCGAGGCCCCAAGACCGGTCCGCACCGCGATGATCCCGTCGGCACGGTTGTTCACCGCGACCGGGGTCCACTCCCCATCGTTCACCTGCCACTGGATCACATCCGTCGGGCCATCGAGGCTGATGATCTGTGCCTTGATGGGCTCCCCGACCGGGGCCGCAGGTACCTCCGCTGCCGCGGATGCGGCCGCAACGGGCTCCTGCACAGGCTCGGGGGCGGGTGTCTCCCAGATCTCCGCGGCGGGTTCGGGAACCGGCTCGGGCTCAGGTTGCGCCACCGGTGCGGCCACGGGAACCGGTTCGACCGCGGACGGGACGGGATCGGGCATCGGCGCTGGGGTTGGGGCAGGTGCGGGGGCAGGGGCCGGCTCCGATGCCGGCGCGACCGGGGCGGCGGGCGGAGCCACTTCGGCCGTTACGGGAATCGGCGCGGGCTTCAGAGGCTTGGAGACCCTCGCCGCCGGGGTTCGCGACGGCGGTGGTTCGGTGGTGTTTGGGAGATCCACCGGCTCTGATGGCGCGGGCGGAGGTGGTGTCGGGGCGGGGGG
>JAEYUO010000081.1 GCA_023432465.1 Planctomycetota bacterium
CCGGGAAGTTCTCGTGCACCCAGCGGGATGCCTGGCCCTTCACGATGCGCATGAGGTCGGCGATCGCCGCATCGGTCCGCCATCGCACGTACATGTGCACGTGATCCTCGATTCCGTTGATGTCGTAGAGCACCCCTTTCTCCGAGCGGACAATCCCGCCGATGTAGGGATACAGACGCTCGGCCAGGGGCGCGGAGATCATCGGCTCGCGGCCCTTGGTCGAGAAGACGATGTGAAACAGGAGCTGTGAGTATGTGCCGGGCATCGTGGGTTCTCCTTCGCCCCTGCCGGGGCGAGCCGCAGCGTACCGACGATCCACGGTCTGCGCAACGCTGCGCGATGCTGGACCGTGGCTACACCCCGATGCCCCTCCGGGGCGGAAAGGCACGCAAGCACAGACACGGACCGTGCACGGTGTGCTCCGAGCGCCGAATCGGTGCGGAAGAACCCGAGAACACAGACACCCAAGGCGTCAAGACCCCACCCTCACGGGAAGTGCCGTCTTGATGTGTTGCTCCGGCTCCCTTCTCCACAATCCACAATCCAAAATCCGCAATCCAAAATCCCCACATCCCCCTTCCCACATCCGACTTCGATTACACTGCCCCCATGAGCGACCCACGCAACGTGATCGGGCAGGGAGTCGGCGGCGAGCGGGACAAGGACCTCGACGATGTCGCGATGCGCGGCCTGGCCGATGGGCCCGGCGGGCCGACGAAGCTCCGCCAGCCCCCCGGCCTGCGCGTGCTGTTCATGACCGAGATGTGGGAACGCTTCAGCTTCTACGGCATGAAGGCCCTGCTGGTCGTCTACCTCGTCAAGATCATCTCCGCCTCGACGCTTGCGCCGGGTGTGTACACCAACCACATCGAGGTCGAGCAGCTTGTCGAACAGGCCGCGGCCACAACGCAGGGCACACCCGGCGAGAAGCCCGCGCCGATCGTGCACAGCTTCGCGCACCACATCCTCATCGACCCCGCGCAGCCGCCGGAGACTCCGCCCCCTCCCCAGGGCAACGGTGATGTCGCGGCCGCGCTCCCGGGCGCGATGACCGTGCGGATCGAGCGGCCCTCGAGCAGCATCGTGCGGAAGGTGCCATCGACGGATGCGGAGGGCAACGCGACGACGGTGTGGGAGAACAACGAGGCGAAGCTGGTCGTCACGAACCCGACGCAGGAGAAGGTGAAGGTCTCGGTGCGTGTCCGCCGCGAGGGCGAAGAGCCAAAGACCTACTTCACGATCGGCAACGCCAACTCGCCGGTGGTGAGCGTTCTGGAGCCCGGCAAGAGCGAGGAGTACACGCTCAAGATCAACACCGAGCCCAGCGGGCTGAACTGGGACAAGCCCAGCGCGGGCAGCCTGATGGCGTGGTACGGCGGGCTGGTGTACCTGCTGCCGATCGTTGGCGGGTATCTCGCCGACCGCTGGCTCGGCACGCACAAGTGCCTGATCATCGGCGCGCTGGTGATCGCCGCGGGCCACTTCACGATGATGCTCGAAACCCTGCCGACGCTCTACACCGGCTTGCTGCTGGTGATCCTGGGCACGGGGTTCTTCAAGGCCAACGTCTCGACGATGGTCGGGCAGATCTACAAACAGGGCGATCCGCGGCGGGATGCGGGGTTCACGATCTTCTACATGGGCATCAACCTGGGCGCGTTCATCGCGCCGATCATCTGCGGATGGCTCGCCGCGACGTATGGCTGGGCGTGGGGCTTTGGCGCGGCGGGCGTCGGGATGGTCTTCGGGCTGCTGCAATATCTGCACGGCCACCCCAGGTACCTGGCGGGGATCGGCCTTGCGCCGACTTCGCGGCAGGCCGATGCGGCGACGCGGGCGGAGGCCTCGCGCCCCATCACCGCCGATGAGCGCAGCCGCATCTGGGTCATCTGCATCATCTCGTTCTTCGTCATCTTCTTCTGGACGGCGTTCGAGCAGTCGGCGACGAGCATGGCGTTCTTCGCCGAGGAACGCAGCGACCGCACGCTCCCGTGGCTGCCGGACTCCCTCGCGTGGATGGTCGGCGGCAAGCCCGAGGGCGGCGGGCCGGCGGTCTTCCCGACGGCGTGGGTGCAGTCGATCAACCCGCTGTTCATCCTCATCCTCGCGCCGATCTTCGCGTCGCTCTGGGTCCGCCTCGCAGTTCGCGGCAAGGAACCCAGCACGCCCGCGAAGATGGCGATCGCGCTGGTCGCGCTGGGGCTGGGGTTCATCTTCATGGTCTTCGCCGCGCAGGCGAACACGGGCGGGCAGCTCGCCTCGCCGATCTGGGTGCTGCTGGCGTTCCTCGTGCACACGTGCGCGGAGCTGTGCATCTCGCCGGTCGGGCTGTCGGCGGTGACGAAGCTGGCGCCGCTCAAGTTCGCCTCGCTGATGATGGGCATCTGGTTCCTGGCGAACTTCTTTGCCAACTGGATCGCCGGGCAGACCGCCGGGCAGATCGACAACATCGCCGAGAAGGGCTTCATCCTGCCGGGGTATCAGGGCTTCTTCCTGATCTTCGTCATCGCGCCGTGCGCGGCGGGTGTTGCGCTCTTTGCGCTGGTGCCGCTGCTGAAGAAGATGTCACGCGGGAGAGCGTGAGCGGAGGGCGGAGGAGGATTTTGGATTTGTGATTTTGGATTTTGGATTGGGAAGTGAGAGTGCCAATGCGGAATGCAGAGTGACCGGCAACACCGCGCAGACCGCACCCCGCCTTCGCTCCGTCTTCTTCGCCTTTCAATCCAAAATCCGCAATCCAAAATCCACAATCTCGCCCCTCACTCCCTCCTCACCCGCACGCGAACCTTCGTTCCCGGCGGGGGCGTGCGCGAGAAGTCCGCGATCCATTCCGGCGCATCGATGCTGGCATCGTGGCTGAATGTCCGCGACCAGGCGATCACCTCGCTGCCGAAGCAGCACAGGCCGATGATGATCCCGGTGCCATCGGCGTCATAGACCTGGGC
>JAEYUO010000095.1 GCA_023432465.1 Planctomycetota bacterium
CGACGCGGCCGACGCCACGCTCGATCGTTTCTCGAAGCCGCTCGCCGAGCGGTTTGAAGTGTCCGCCGAGGCGATGCGCATCCGCCTTGAGAAGCTCGGACTGCTGATGCGCCAACGTCCCAACACACTGTTCTGATCTGACCCGGATTCCTCACGACACCGGCATGGCTCTGTCTCGTCCCGAGTGTCAACCATTTAGCAAACGACAGACAAGGAAACTCAGAAATGGCTAAACCGTTCGAT
Organism: Planctomycetota bacterium; assembly: GCA_023432465.1. Taxonomy (GTDB): domain Bacteria; phylum Planctomycetota; class Phycisphaerae; order Phycisphaerales; family UBA1924; genus JAHBXL01. The sequence continues at coordinate 244 of JAEYUO010000095.1, forward strand.
CCCCGCAAGGTCCTCAAGCAAATCGCCAACTCGCTGCTCCGCGAGTTCTTCACGCGGCGCGGCGAGCTCGCCGACGTGCCGTGGGACCAGCTCAGCGAGCACCGCATCGAGCCCGTGTTCGATGCGTGGCAGTCACTGCCGGAGCATCAGAAGCTCTCGGTGCAGGTGATCCTCCGCGACATTAGCGAACTCTCCGACCACCGCGGCATGGCGGTGCTGGCCGAGGAGATCCTGTGGCGGAAGCCTGAAGTCGCTGACCAGTTCAAGGCGCAGGCGAGCAAGCAAGACAAGGCGATGTGGGTGTACCTCAACATTCCCGAAGCATTTAGCGAGGCCGCCCTGTTCGCCCGCGCCGATGCGCTCGCGGCGGGCCGCCACTGGAAACGCCGCAACAGCCTTCCCAAAGAGGCAATCGTCGTGACGGACACCATGCTCCAAGCCCTCGGCGAAGCGCTGACGTCGTACTACGGGCCGGTGCAAATGCGCGGCCGGTGCTGCAAGGTCGTGCACTATCGCCGCCAGGGCGGCGCGGAGTACTTCTTCGCGTATCTTGACGACTACCCCGACAAGCACATCGTTTTCGACGGCGAGAGCGACCAGCCGATCATCCGGTCGGACCGATACGCCTTCGAGAATGTCTTCGTCTACAACGCAGACGACGGATCGCTGGAGGTGTTTGCGCAGGGCGGCAAGAAGGTCTGGGAGCCCCTGCAGTGCGCCTTCTGCAAGGCGGTGCTCGGGCGTTCAGTTGCGCCGGCGGACCCGCTGCGCCCGACGTTCATGCTTGATCACCTGCTTGCGCCGAGCTCTCCGCTGCCGCTGGAGGCGACTGACGGTGTGGAGGAGGCGAAGATCACGCGGATGCGGATCGTGCCTCGCGGCTCCAGTGGGTATATCGAGATCAAAGCCGATCCCAAAGGCTCTCGCGACGACATCTACCGCAAACTCGAGCGGTGGATCCGGTCGGAGAATGTCACAGCCGACGGAGTGCGCGTCGCGTCCGCGTCGTTCTCGCTCAAGTTCGCGCACGATGGCCCGGGCCGGGCACCGACGCTTGCGTTTGACGTCTCCGTGCCCAACTCCAGCAACCTCAAGAGCAAGCCCGATGAGCACCGTGTCATCGGGGATCGCTGCCTCAAGCGTTGGGGGGTGACCAATGACCAATGACGCTTTCCTGAGGCTGCTGCTCGCGGCTCTTGATGACGTCGATCGCGTGTTCGATCACCGCGACGTGGCCGAGTGGCCGCCAGGCTCGCTCACTATGGCCGAGCGACTCGGCCTCGTGCGTTCCGCCTCTGGCGGCCTGACGGCAGCGTGCCCGCATTGCGAGGACCGCCACGTTGAAGTTGTCGCCAAACGCGCAGGCCCCGAGGGCCATGATCGCTTGTGGATCTATTGCCCCGAGGACCTGCGGGTCGAGGTGACGCCGGAGATGTGCCGCGGATGGCAGGTCCACCCGCAGGGATTCGTCGCTGCCGTTGCGAGCGCTCTCTCGCTCACCGCCACGCCGGTGGCGATTGTTCCCGACCGACTGTGGCGGCTCGGCCGAATTCCTTGGCAGGGGAAGACCCGCGAGGTCCTCCTCGGTCGGAGGCTGCAGGATTCTGACGCCGCGTCGGTGGGGGCGCATGTCGGGGCGGGCGGCCGAGCGGTCGTGCTGGTCCCTCACCATGTTCCCGACGATCGGATCTGGCAGGGACGGGTGCCGGCAACTATCTCGCTGTCGCGCGTGGCGTGCATCGCCGATGGGCAGTTCGTTCTGGATGGTGCGGCACTTCTGTCGATGGTCGCGGAGGCTGACGAGGTCGCGGAGCAACGGAGCCTGCTGCCGACGGACCCCGAGGTGAAGAAGCGGGTCGTTCGCCAACAGGTCAAGGCCGAAATCAAGGGCCACCTGCAGGACGACGTCCTCGTCGCCGCGCGGAAGACGTTTGGCTCGACCCGGAAGGCTGCGGCGGAGCTCACGAAGCAACTCGGCAGGCCGGTATCCAAGGACCAGGTCCAGCGAGCCATCGACCGTTCGGGAGGCCTGGAGGCGCTGATCGACCAGGATGACTCCGGGTCGGTCGATCGCCGTGTCGCGTCGCAGTCCCGCGACAGGGCAAAGAAAATCTCGCAGAGGCGATAAACGCTGCATTTCAGGGACTGCGGCGAGTGTTTTGGCGGGCGAGCGGCCCGCCTTTTTCATGCGCCGCCCGCGACACCCCGGCCTGCGTCCGAGGCCGGTCGGCTCATAACCGGCCAGTCACGGACGCTCCTGTGTTTCCCCGCGGCATTGTCGCCGCGGCGCAGCGGGCTCCGCGGCTGGTTGGTGAGCCAGACCTCCGGCCTCGGAGGTCCCATGACCAGCCGCAGCGACGTCGTTTCAAACCCGTTCACCGCCGACCTGATCCGCCGCAAGGCCGCCTTCCTCAGCCGGAGCGTTGGCTTCACGCGGTCGGAGGAAGAGGACCTGCGCCAGGAGATGGCGTTGTTCCTCATGACCAAGTCGCAACTCTTCGATGCTGGCCGCGGCTCTGTCGAAGCATTCGTCACCTCGGTGGTGACGAGCTGGATCGGCATGGAGGTTCGCCGCCGCAAGAGCCGCAAGCGCCGCGGCGGCCTGCGGGCGTTCTCGCTGGACTCGGCCTTCCCCGGCACGCACGGCGAATCCGATTCTCTGTCCGGGCTCATCGGCGATGAGGACGGTCGCCGTCGCACCGGGGGATCGGCAATCCCGCACGAGGAAGGCGTCGACATCCGCGACGAGTGGAACGCCGTGGAGGCATTGCTGACGGCCCGGGAGCGGGCGCTGCTCCGGGATGTGGTCAACCACGGCCTGAGCGGCACCGCGCAGAAGCGCCGGATCCCGCGCCGGCGCATCGCCGCGATGCTGGCAGCCATCCGTGAGCGTGTCATCGAATCGCGCGCAGGCCGCTCGCCGTTCGCATAAGGGCTCCAGCAGCGGGCCATTGCTCGCTGCGGACCGGCGGCGCGGAGCGTCCGGCTCACTCCCCCTGAGCCGGCGCTCCGCCGCTTGCCGGAGTTCGCACTGCACCGCCCCTCACCGGATCGGAGGACAAGCCCATGCGTACTTCGGAGTTCCGCTTCCAGTTCACCGCCGATGTCGATCTTGCCGAGGCGGAGAACACGCTTCGTCTCTCGCTTCTGGCGGCCGAGGGCCTCTACGGCGAAGCGAAGGTCCGCACCGAGGTCACCTACGCGGTGGACCCGATCCGCGCCGAGATCCGCGTGAGCGGCGGCACCGCCCCCGCCGAGGCGACGGCCCAGATCTACACGTCGCTGCTGTCGCACGAGTTTGGTCGCGAGGCCTTCACCGTCCGCCGCGAAACCGCGCCCGCCGTTGCGGCGGCGGCGGCGTGATCACACCACTTCCGCTCGTCCGCCTCGGCCAAGGCGCGTTCACCCGCGACATCTGGCCTGAAGACATCGATCCCACTTTCTGCAATCACGGAGATTCCATGCCCTCAACCGCAACCGCAACCCCCCACACCCTCATGAACCAGATCAGCAAGGGCCGCAAGGCCCGTCCCCGCCGCGTGATGCTGTATGGCACTCACGGTATCGGCAAGAGCACCTTCGGCGCAATGGCCGAGAAACCCATCTTTGTTCCCACCGAAGACGGACTGGCCGACATCGACTGCGAGTCGTTCCCGCTGGCCCGCAGCCTCGGTGAGGTGATGGCGGCGCTCGAGTCCTTGTACTCTGGTGACCACGACTACCGCACCGTCGTCATCGACAGCCTTGATTGGCTCGAGCGTCTGATCTGGGGCGAGGTCTGCGCCGACGAGAGCGTGGAGAACATCGAGAAGATCGGTTACGCGAAGGGCTTCGCCTTCGCAGTGGACAAATGGCGGGCCGTTCTCGGGGCGCTCGATGCGCTCCGCAGCGATCGCGGCATGACGGTGGTCCTCATCGCCCACGCCAAAATCGAGAAGTTCGAGAACCCCGAGACCGTGCCGTACGACCGCTACTCGCCGCGCCTGCACAAGCTCGCGTCGGCGCTGGTGCAGGAGTGGGCCGACGAGGTGCTCTTCGCCACGTACAAGGTCCACACCATCAAGGTCGACGAGGGGTTCAACAAGGCCAAGCACAACGGCGTCTCCACCGGCGAGCGGATCATCCGCACCGTCGAGCGTCCGGCGCACGTCGCCAAGAACCGCTTGGGTCTGCCCGAGGAGATCCCGCTGGACTACCGCGTCTTTGCGGCGCTCGTGCGCGGCGAGGACCCCTCCGCAGCCGTCGTCACCCCTGCCCCCACCACCGACAACGCCGGCGCGGCCTGAGCGCCGTTGCTGTTGCCCATCCCTCATCCGTCCATCACCAATCGCAAAGGAACTGACTCATGGCAACTCTGAACAACTTCGACGCAAACCAGGTTGACCCGTCCGTCGCGCTCGATCCGCTCCCCGCGGGCAAGTACCTCGCCGTCGTCTCCGAGTCGGAGCTCAAGCCGACCAAGACCGGGGGCGGCAAGTACCTGCAGCTGACATTCCAGATCATCGACGGCGAGTTCAAGGGCCGCCTGGTCTGGGCCCGCCTCAACCTCGAGAACAAGAGCGAGATGACCGTCAAGATCGCTCGCGGCGAGCTCTCGGCCATCTGCCGCGCCATCGGCGTGATGCAGCCCAAGGACTCGGTCGAGCTCCACAACGTCCCCCTGGAGATCAACGTCGGGCTGAAGAAGCGCGACGACAACGGCGAGTTCACCAACGTCATCAAGGGCTACGCCAAGAAGGGCGGCGGCGGTTCGCCGGTGAGCGCTCGCGCTCCCGTCGGCGTCGGCCCGGGGAGCACGCCGCCCTGGAAACGCTGAGTCCATTTGGTCGCATCCTTGAGCTCCCGTACCCGCCCAGTGTGAACCACATCTGGCGACGGATGGGCTCCAGGACCGTGCTGAGCCGCGAGGGTCGGCGCTACCGCGCAACCGTGTGCGCCGCCCTCGCGGTGATGCGTGTGGTGCGGATGAACGGTCGGCTGGAGGTGCGTGTCACCGTCTGCCCGCCCGACAACCGCCGCCGCGATCTGGACAACGTGCAGAAGGCCCTGCTCGATGCCCTGGCCAAGGGTGGGGCGTACCGCGACGACTCGCAGATCGATCGGCTGGTTGTTGAACGCGGCCCGGTGACGCCGAGCGGCAAAGTGCTGGTGGAGATCACGCAAATCAAACCATGAACCTTCGACCCTACCAATCCGAATCGATCGCTGCGGTGTACGAGCACCTGCGGACCCGCGACGACAACCCCTGCGTGGTCATCCCGACCGGCGGCGGCAAGACGCCGATCATCGCCACGATCTGCCGCGATGCGGTTGGCCACTGGGGCGGCCGCGTCGTGCTGCTGGCGCACGTGAAGGAACTCCTCGAGCAGGCGGCCGACAAACTCCGCGTCATCGCGCCCGACGTGCCGATGGGCATCTACTCGGCTGGCCTCAAGCGCAAGGACCTCGGCTACGCCGTCACGGTCGCGGGCATCCAGAGCATCTGGAAGAAGGCGTGCGACCTCGGCCCCGTCGATCTGATCATCGTCGATGAGGCGCACATGGTCCCCGCCGAGGACGACGGGATGTACCGGCAGTTCATCGCCGACGCCAAGGTGGTGAACCCCAACGTCCGCATCATCGGGCTGACCGCCACGCCGTACCGCATGAAGTCTGGCTCGATCTGCGCCCCCGAGAACATCCTCAACCACGTCTGCTACGAGGTCGGCGTCCGCGAACTGATCGTGCAGGGATTCCTGTCGCCGCTCAAGACCAAGGCTGGCCTGCAGAAGATCAGCACCGACGACCTGCACGTCCGCGCCGGCGAGTTCGTCGCCAGCGAGGTCGAGGACCTCATGGACAAGGATGGGCTGGTCGAAGGGGCGTGCGCTGAGATCGCCGAGCACACCAAGGACCGCAGCGCCACGCTGATCTTCTCGTCGGGCATCCGTCACGGGCAGCACATCGTCGATGTGCTCAAGACCAAGCACGGCATCGAGTGCGGATTCGTGACCGGCGACACCCCCGACGGCGTGCGTGCGGCGATCCTCGGCCGATTCCGTTCGGGCGAGCTCAAGTACCTGTGCAACGTGAACGTGCTGACGACCGGCTTCGATGCACCGCATATCGACTGCGTGGCGCTGGTGCGGCCGACCATGTCGCCGGGCCTCTACTACCAGATGGTGGGCCGGGGATTCCGGCTCCACCCGGGCAAGAACGACTGCCTCGTGCTGGACTTCGGCGGCAACGTGCTGCGTCACGGCCCCGTCGACGCGATCCGCATCGCCACCGACGATCGCGGCGACGGCGAAGCGCCCGCGAAGGAGTGTCCGAACTGCCAGGCCCTCATCGCGGCGGGCTACCAGACCTGCCCGCAGTGCGGCCACCAGTTCCCCGAGCCCAACCGCCAACAGCACGAGGCGAAGGCCAGCACCGAGGGCATCCTCAGCGGCCAGACCACACGCGAGGAGCACCGCGTCAGCGAGACGACGTACCACGTGCACTACAAACGCAGCGACCCTTCCGCGCCGCTGACCATGCGCGTCGAGTACCGCGTTGGCTTCAACCGCTTCTTCCGCGAGTGGGTCTGCTTCGACCACACCGGCTACGCGCGGACCAAGGCCGAGGCCTGGTGGCGGGCACGCTCGGTCGAGCCAGTGCCCGGCGGTACGGAGGAGGCGGTCGACATGGCCAAGGCAGGGGCGCTCGCCCCGACGCTCTCGATCACCGTCGAGAAGAAGGCCGGCGACCAGTTCGAGCGCGTCACGCAGCACGTGCTCGGCGATAAGCCCCCGCGTCTTGACAGCGAAGAAGGCCTGCCGGACCGGCCGCCGGAGCCCGCGGGCATGACGTACGGCATCCCCGAAGACGAAATCCCCTTCTGAACAAGGAGTACTACATGATCACGATCACGATCGAAGAGACCGACAAGGACGGGCAGTTGCTCGGACGCCACGTTGCATCAGCGCCCATCGACAAGAACGACACCAAGGGCATGGGCTCGCTGCTGGCTCGGAGCGTCGGCGGCCTGATGTACCACACCGAAGCCCGCGCGGAGGTCCCGCTTCTGATCGCGGCCGCTGGCACGCACCGGGCGAGTTCATGCACGCGGGCGATCGGCCACGCGGCGGGCCTGGCCACCGGGACGTACGGCTTCGACCTGGCGATCAAGCCCGTCATCGAGATCGACCGTCTGCTGGACTACCGCGCCAGCAAGCGCGACCGCGAGACCGCAGCGCAGACGCTCAAGATCATGGGCGCCACCATCCGCCGCCGCGAGGACAACGAATAAGCGATGAGCGATGGCCCCTCCATTCTGCTCGAGTCGGCGCGCACGTATCTCGCCCGCGGGTACGCGGTCATCCCCGTGCCCGCGCGGAAGAAGATCCCCGTGCTCAAGGGCTGGACGGACCTGCGTCTTTCCGAGAGCGACCTGCCGTCGCACTTCAACGGCACCGGCAGCATCGGCGTGCTCTTGGGGGAACCGAGCGGCTGGCTCGTGGACGTCGACCTCGACTGCGAGGAGGCGGTGGCGCTTGCGCCCAAGTTCCTGCCGCCGACCGGCGCGATGTCCGGGCGGCCGGGCAAACCCGCGTCACACTGGTGGTACGTGTGCGAGGGGATGAAGACCCGAAAGCACCAGGACCCGGTGTCGAAGAAGATGATCGTGGAACTGCGGAGCACCGGGGCTCAGACGGTCGTCGGCCCGAGCATCCATCCCAGCGGGGAGCCGTACGACCCGCTCGACGGCGAACCCGCTGTGGTCGACGCCGGGGAACTGGCTGCCGCCGTCGCGGCGCTGGCTGAGGCGGTCACCGAAGCACGGCACGGGCGCAGAGAAGCGATCGTTTCACAACCGCCGTCACTACGAAGCGATCGCTTGCCAGCGGGCGACGCTGTGCTCCGCCGCGCCGCGGCGTACCTGGACCGCATCCCACCAGCGATCTCCGGCTCGGGCGGGCACAGTCAGACCTACACGGCCGCGACGGCGATGGTGCACGGGTTCGTCCTCGATCCCGAGGCGGCGTTCTCGCTGCTGTGGGATCGGTACAACCCGCGGTGCGAGCCGCCGTGGTCTGAGAAAGAGCTGCGGCACAAGGTGACCGACGCCGCCAGCAAGCCGCATGACCGTCCGCTCGGCTGGCTCCGCGATGCTCAGAAAGCCGAGGACCTGGGCCGCGTGGACCTGTCGGGATTCATGGCAGCGCCGGCGAACGCGAGCGACGACACTGCTGCCCCGGACGACGACACGCCGGTCGATCCTGGCCCGCTTCCCGAGCGATACCTTGCGGTGCCTGGGTTCATCTCCGAGGTCATGGCGTTCAACAAGGAGACAGCGCACCGTTGGCAGCCGATGCTCGCGCTCGCCGGCGCGATGTGCCTTCAGGCTGTTCTTGCCGGGCGCAAGGTCCGCGACGAGCGCGGCAACCGCACGAATCTGTACGTCGTGTGCCTCGCGGGCTCTGGCTCGGGCAAGGACAACGCCAGGCTCATCAACAAGGCGGTGCTCTTCAAGGCCGGTCTCAACGGGCTCGAGGGCAACGAGGATCTCGCCAGCGACGCCGGGCTGGTCACCGCCGTCGAGGCCGAGCCTGCGATCCTCTTCCAGATCGACGAGTTCGGGCGCTGGCTCCGCACCATTGGCGACCCGAAGAAGGCCCCGCACCTGTTCAACGTCATCTCGACGCTGATGAAGATGTACTCGTCGGCGCGGAGCGTCTTCAAGGGCAAGGCCTATGCCGACGCCAAGCGCAACAAGGTGATCGACCAGCCGTGCGTCTCGCTCCTGGCGACGACCGCGCCCGAGCACTTCAAGCACGCGCTCACGCCCGACGCCATGAGCGACGGGTTCATGGCCCGGCTCATCGTGTTCGAGACCGGCGAGATGCCGCCGCGCGTGTGGCAGCCGGAGAAGGACCCGCCGCAATCGATCGTGGATGCGGCCACCTGGTGGGGCGCGTTCAACCCGGGCGGCAACCTCAGCCGCGAGCACCCCAAGCCGATGGTGGTTCCGACCACCGACGACGCCCGCGCCGTGTTCAACCGCCTCGCGGCGCTTGCCGACGCCGAGATGGAGCGCCCGCGCGAGGACCTGCGATCGATCTGGGCACGCGTCGAGGAGAAGGCCTGCCGCCTGGCGCTGATCTACGCCTGCTCCAAGAACCGCGAGAAGCCGGTCATCGATGCCGACGCAGCCGAGTGGGCGTGCGGCCTGTCCGAGCACCTAACCCGCCGCGTCCTGTACCTCGCCCACGAGTATGTGTCGCAGGGCGAGTTCGACGCCAAGCAGAAGGCCGTGCTCCGCGCGATGCGAACGGCGGGCGGACGCATGACCCGTTCGCAGATGTGCCGCGTGACCCAGCACCTGACCCAGCGCGAGCGGGACGAGGTGCTTGAGAATCTCAAGGAGACCGGCCGCTTGAAAGAAGGGGTCGAGCCGACCGCCGGGCGGTCAAGGAGGGTGTATGAACTCCTGCCGTAGCAGGTCAGAAACGCGGGTTGGCTGTGGTCGGACCCTTCTTTCACATTCTTCACGCGCGATCTCTCGGGCGGGCGGGAAGGGAGCAGAGAAGGAGGGGTTGAAGAAAGTGAAAGAAGGTATCTCTCTCCTTTCTATACCTTCCCCCACCCCTCCCCCGTCCCCCTGCATCCCCACGTCAGCGCCCATGCAGGTCGTGTGCCAGGCCGCGCCTAGCGGGAGCCTTACGGCCGGAAGCCTTACGGGAGGGGAGGCGGATGGCGTTAGGTACTTCCCGGGCCAGATCGCGTCGCTTGGCCCGCGGGAACAGCCGCGCTTGGCGACAGAGTTTGTTTCGTCCGTCCGAGCGCGGGGCGGCCCCGTGGCGGGGTTGGTACGCCTCGCCGCCAGTGACGCGACGTGGGCCAACGTGGGCGGACCCGTGGCCAACGGGCGCGGCCCGTAGCGCGGGGGGAATCGGGGCGCTAATCGCTCCCGGACGGGCCTGTCGCCCGAGCGATCCAGCCAACCAGCGATCCACCGATCCCCGGACCCACCGCATGTGCGGCGGGCCACCACGACGCCCCATGCGCCGCGCCGGCGCTCACGACGGAGATCGCTATGAACATCGAAACGCTTCCCATCGACGCGGTTCACGAGTACGACCGCAACCCCCGCACCATCAACGACGCCGCCATCGACGCGGTGGCCAAGAGCATCGAGGCGTTCGGCTTCAAGGTGCCGATCCTGATCGACGCCGAAGGCGTGATCATCGCCGGTCACACGCGGCTTCGAGCAGCGCGGAAGCTCGGGCTCAAGGAGGTGCCGACCATCCGCGCCGATGATCTGACGCCGGAACAGGTCAAGGCCCTGCGCATCGCCGACAACAAGGTCGCCACGCTGACGTCGTGGGACATGGAACTCCTGCCGCTTGAGCTCGCCGACCTCAAGGGCATGGACTTCGACCTCGCGCTGCTCGGCTTCAGCGCCGAGGACCTCAGCGCCATCATGGCCCCCGCGGGCAGCGAGGGTTTGACCGATCCCGATGACGTGCCGGGCGCACCGGACGCAGCGACGACGGTGCCCGGCGACATCTGGGTGCTGGGCAATCACCGGCTGATGTGCGGCGACTCGTCCAGGCCCGAGGACCTGGACCGCCTGCTCGATGGCCAGCCGATCCACCTCGTGAATACGGACCCGCCGTACAACGTGAAGGTCGAGCCGCGCTCGAACAACGCGATCGTCGCTGGCCTGAGCTCGTTCGCGCTGCCCGGCAAGGCAGACCAGCACGACCAGCAAAGCGCCGACCTCAACCGCTATCCCGAGAAGAATCGTGCCACGCACAAGAAGCTCCGGGCCAAGGACCGGCCGCTCGCCAACGACTTCGTCTCCGACGACGAGTTCGACCGGCTGCTCGCGGCGTGGTTCGGCAACATCACTCGCGTGCTGATCCCCGGAGGCACGTTCTACATCTGGGGCGGCTACGCCAACTGCGGCAACTACCCGCCGGTGCTAAAGCGCTGCGAGCTCTACTTCGCCCAGGCGATCATCTGGATTAAGGAGCACCCGGTCCTCACGCGGAAGGACTTCATGGGGAACCACGAGTGGTGCTTTTATGGCTGGAAGGAAGGCGCGGCTCACCGCTTCTTCGGGCCCGCCAACGTGCCGGACACCTGGTCGATCAAGAAGGTCAACCCGCAGAGCATGGTCCACCTCACGGAGAAGCCCGTGGAACTCGCGCGGCGTGCCATCGAGTTCTCGTCGCGGCCCGGCGAGAACGTGCTCGACCTGTTTGGCGGGAGCGGCTCCACGCTCATCGGCGCGGAGATGACCGGGCGGCACGCGTTCCTCATGGAGCTCGACGCGCTCTACTGCGATGTCATCGTGCAGCGTTGGGAGAAGTTCACGGGCCGCAAGGCGGAGCGACTCCCGGCAAAGGGTGTGGCCGAAGAGAAAGCCCCGACGCGCGTCGCGGCTGGGAGCAAGGCGTGATGAACGCCTCACTCGTCGTCGAGCGTGGGCAGAGCGCCGTCGGTCGCTTCGTCCCATTCAAGGGCGTAGCGCTCGGCGATGTCCTCGAGGTCGTGCTCGGTGAGGTAGTCGGCCGTCTTGCGCCCTTGGCAGGCGGCGGCAGCCCGCGCCAGGTCCGTCCATTCCTCGATGGTGAGCATCCGGTCCTGCCGTGCGCCGAGAAGGTACAAGGCGGCCTGCAGCACGGCCTCGAGTTGCGCTTGGGTCGGCGCGGGCTGGGGAGCCGGGGTGGCGCTCATGGATCAGGCTCCCTTCCCCGCGACGAAGACGCCGCGTTCGTGCTTCCTGAAGCGAGCGGCGGTCCCCTTGGCGGCGATCTCGCGGATGATGGCGGCGTAGAGCGTGGCCTCGGGGGTCTTGCCGCCGGGGCTGGTCCAGAGTTTCTTGGCCTCCATCGCCGCGATCATCTCCTTGGCCCGCATCGGAACCTCGCTCGCGGCGAGCACCTGCGCCGCCGCGTCGAGGGCGCTGACGCGCTTGGGCTTGGGCTCCTTTGCGGGCTTCGGGGCCTTCGGCGTCTTGGGGGTCTTCTCGCCCTTCGACTTCTTGCTCTTGGCGGCCGCGCCCAGGTTCGCGTTGTTGGCGACCTCCTTGTCGCTGGGGACCTCGTGGTCCTGCTTCCCGCTCTCCAATCGGTCGTTGATCTCAGCAAGCGCCGCCTTGCGGAGGCGGTCTGTCTTGGCGGCACCCTCGGCGCGGGCGGCGCTCTTGGACATCTTCGGGGTGCGGGGGGTGCGGGGCTTGGCGGGCTTCTTCGTCTTCGTGCTCATGGTCATCTCCGAACTGGGGGTTGGAACTCCCGTCGCACATCGCGGCGGGGAAGCGTGGTCGTCGCGGTTCCCCGCGACGCCGCGTGGTGCGTGTCAGCAGCCCGCGACTCGCTCGATCTCATTCATCACGTCGTGGATCATCGAGTTGGTGGCGGCGGGGCGTCCGTGACGGTCGGTCCCGTATACGTGCGTGGCGACGATGCAGGCCTTGGCGTACCGGGCCTCGCGGCTCTCAGCGCGTCCGAACTCCGCCAGCACGTTGTCATGCTTGCCCTCGCTACGGGTGAACCGCTGGATGCTCACGGTCGCGCCTGCGTCGGTGCGGGCGATCTTGATGTCCTCTTCGAAGCCTTCGATCACGATCGTCTTGATGGTCATTGCTGTGCTCCTTCGGGGTGGGTTGTCGGCGTGCGTTCACTCGGCGTCGTTCAGAAATGCCTCGACGTGCTCGGGATCCATGTTGCTGAGGAATCCGACCAGGTCGATCAGGTCGCTGCGGACCTTCCCGAGGCTTCCCGCGAAGCCCCAGTTGCGTGGGTCGGCCTTCGCCCCCTCGGCGTGCTTGTCGAGTTCCATCTGCAGCACATCCATCAGGCGGGCGATGTCGTTCTGCCTCGCGGCGTAGGTCTGGGCGGCGGTCGGTTCGGTCTTCGTGGTCTTGGTCGTGCGCTTGTTCATGCTTCTGCTCCTATGCGAATGGGTGGTCGGTTAAACAGCGAAGCCCGCATTTCGCGGGCTTCAGGTCGTCGGCAGTTCAGGATTTCGCGGGCTTGTCGGGGCCTCTTCTCGTGCCGCCTCGCGGCACGCATCCGTTCGCCCTTGGCGGTAACCCGTGTGCAGGCCCTCGTGGTACCCGGCCTCAAAGGCGTGGCGGACCAGGTCGCGGATCGACCAGACCGGGATCTCGTGGAAGTCGAGGCCGTCGCTCTTGCGGGTTTCCAGGGTTTCGAGCAAGAGCTCGACCTTGGCCCATTCCATCTCGGCGTCGATCGCCTTCTGCTTGCTGATCCCGTCGAGGCTGGTCTTGGTGGTCTTCTTGGCGTTCATCGTCGTGGTCTCCGTCGCGTGCGGCCATCCCGCTCGCGTGTGACACACATTCGTCGGCATCTGGCCAACAGGCAAGGCGTTGGGGCTGCATTTCTCGATGATTCTGCGACATGTGGGCAACTCTGCCGCCCATGTGGGCAAGTGCGCGCGGGAGGTCCGCGATGACTCCCGAACACGCGCCTAGTTCTGGGCCAGCGGCGGGGGGGCAGGGAATGTCCCGGCTCAACCCGGCGGCGATGCCCGTGGCGGACGCCGCCCGCGTGCTCACCCGGCTTGGCGGCAAACCCGTGACCGAAGCGATGCTCCGCGTCGACATCGATGCGGGCGCGCCGACCAACGCCGACGGCAGCGTCAACCTCGTGCACTACGCCGCGTGGCTCGTGAAGGAGATGTCCGCAGGTGGCGATTGACCCGCGCAAACTCAAGCCCGGCGAACTCGCGCGGCTGCTCAACAGCACGACGCTGGGCGAGGTGATCAGCGAGCGACAGCTCCACCGGCATCGCACGCGCGCGGGGTTCCGCGTCGCGGCCGACGGCGATGCGGGCAAGGTTGATCTGTTCCGATACGTGGCGTGGCTGGCGACCACGCGGCACGAGGCGATCGCCGATGCTGCCAATGCGCCCGAAGGTCTAACGGGTTACGACGCGATGAAGGAGCGTGCTCGTCTCCGCAACGCGATGCTGTCGCTGTCGGGACGGGACATTGGTGATCTGCCGTCGGTTGCGGACCCGGCCAGGCGAGATCGAGCCGCGCGGGACTTCCGGTACTTCTGCGAGGCGTACTTCCCGCAGACGTTCCACCTCAAGTGGTCGGATGACCATCTCAAGGTCATCGCCAAGATCGAACAGGCGGTGCTCGAGGGCGGGCTCTTTGCGATGGCGATGCCCCGCGGCTCGGGCAAGACCTCGCTGTGCGAGATCGCGTGTCTGTGGGCGCTGGTGTACGGGCACCGAGAGTTCGTGGCGCTCGTGGGTTCGGACGAAGAGCACGCGGCGGGGATGCTGGACTCGATCAAGGCGGAGCTGGAAAACAGCGAGATCCTCGGCGGCGACTTCCCAGAGGTCTGCCACCCGATCCGCTCGCTCGAAGGCATCCACCAGCGGGCTTCAGGGCAGCTCTACCAAGGCAAGCAGACCCACATTGGGTGGACCGCCCGAGAGATCGTGCTGCCCACGATCCCGGGCTCCGCAGCATCGGGGGCGATCATCCGTGTCGCGGGGATCACGGGCCGCATCCGTGGCATGAAGCACAAGCGTGTCGACGGTGTGAGCGTCCGCCCGTCGCTGGTGCTGATCGACGACCCCCAGACCGACGAAAGCGCCCGTTCGCCGTCCCAGTGCGCCAACCGCGAGCGCATTCTCGCCGGTGCAATCCTCGGCATGGCCGGACCCGGACGGAAGATCGCCGGCCTGATGACGCTGACGGTGGTCCGCCCTGATGATCTGGCGGACCGCATTCTCGATCGCGAAAAGCACCCGCAGTGGCAGGGCGAGCGGACGAAGATGGTCTATGCGTTTCCCAAGAGTGACAAACTCTGGGCCGAGTACGCTCGCGTTCGGGCCGAGGGGCTCCGCGCCGATCGCGGGATCATCGATGCTACGGCGTTCTACGGCAAGCACCGGATGGCGATGGACGAGGGGGCGGTTATCGCCTGGCCGGAGCGGTTCAACCACGACGAGTTGTCGGCCGTGCAGCACGCCATGAATCTCCGGCTGCAGAACGAGGCCGCGTTCTTCGCCGAGTACCAGAACGAGCCGCTGCCGGAGGTTGAGGTCGCCGACGACCTTCTGAGCGCCGACCAGATCGCAGCAAAGGTGAACGGGCACGCCCGCGGGCTTGTCCCGCTCGGGTGCTCGCACCTGACGATGTTCGTGGATGTGCAGGGCAAGGCACTGTTCTACGTCGTGGCCGCCTGGGGAGACGACTTCACCGGGCACATCATCGACTATGGCACCGAACCGGATCAGAAGCAGGCGTACTTCACGCTCCGGGATGTGCGTCGCACGCTCGGTGCCGCGTCGCCCCGCGCCGGCGTGGAGGGTGCGATCTACGGCGGCCTGGAGCGGCTCATCGAGGCAACGGTTGCTCGCGAGTGGCGGCGCGACGACGGCGCGATGGTGCGGATCGACCGATGCCTGATCGACGCCAACTGGGGATCATCTACCGACGTCGTCTACCAGTTCTGCCGCCAGAGCCAGCATGCCAGCGTGCTGACGCCCAGCCACGGCCGCTATGTCGGCGCGAGCAGTCTCCCCTTCAGCGACTACAAGCGCAAACGCGGCGAGCGGGTCGGCTTGAACTGGCGTGTGCCGGTGGTAACCGGGAAGCGCGCGGTGCGGCACGTCCTGTTCGATACCAACTACTGGAAGAGCTTTGTGCACGCGCGTCTTGCCGTGCCAATGGGCGATCCCGGTGGGCTTTCGCTGTTTGGACAGAAGCCGGAGCCGCATCGGCTGCTGTCGGAACACCTCACCAGCGAATACCGCGTTCGGACCGAGGGCCGGGGCCGCACTGTTGACGAGTGGAAGCTCAGGGTCGAAGGGCTGGACAACCACTGGTTTGACGGGCTGGTCGGCACAGCCGTCGCTGCGTCCATGCAGGGCGCGGTGCTCTTTGGCACGGACCACAAGGTCACCGTCCGACCTCGGATCAAGCTCTCGCAGCTTCGAGGAGGCCGTCGATGAGCACCCCGCGCGAGGCCCCGCGACCTCTGAAGCAAGAAGCCCGCGGGCTGATATGTCCAAAGTGCGGGTGTCGCCACTTTGAGGTGCTCTACACCCGCGCCGCACCTGGCGGTGCAGTGCGACGCCGCCGTGCCTGCCGTCACTGCGGTCGCCGCGTGACGACCCATGAACGCATCGGCGGCTGACTGTGCATCTTGGTTCTACCGGTGGCATTGGTTGCGCCAAAACAGGTTACGACGCGCGCAGAGCGATCCGCTTTTGCATAGGTAGCACGTAACGACGGGCTTCCACTCGCACGTCCCACGACACCCGATGCCCGACCCATCTCCCAACCCGGATCTCGAGCAGGCTATACGCGACAACGCGTCGCAGCCCGCGAAGGCGTCCGTCGACGGCCAGTCCGTCGAGCAGCACCCGCTGAAGGACCAGATCGAGGCCGACCGCTACCTCGCGTCCAAGGCCGCCGCGAGGAAGCCCGGCCTCGGCATCAAGTTCGCCAAGATCGTCCCCCCCGGTTCTGTCTAACCCGCCCATGCTGAAAGCCATTGCCAACATCATGAGCCGGGTCAGTCGCGGGACGCAGACCGCCTCTCCCTCCCCGGCGGCGTCGCGTGCTCCGCACGGAGGCGGATCGCGCGGCGGCCGTCGTTTGGTCGTCGCCAAGTTCGACTCGGCCAAGACCACACCGGAGAACCGCAAACACTGGGCGAATGCGGACGGCCTCTCGCCCAACGCCGCGATCAACCCGGAGGTGCGGCGCGTGCTCCGCAACCGCGCCCGCTACGAGGTCGCCAACAACTCCTACGCCAAGGGCATCGTCCTGACCCTCGCCAACGACACCATCGGCACTGGGCCCCGGCTGCAGATGCTCACTGACGACGCCGACGCGAATGCTCGCATCGAGGATGCGTTCGAGCAGTGGTCGCGGGCGGTCGACCTCCCCGGCAAGCTCCGCACCATGCGGCTGGCCCGGGCAGAGAGTGGCGAGGCCTTCGCGCTGCTGGTCAACAACCCCGGCATCGCGTCAGCGGGCTCGCCCGTATCGCTTGATCTCAAGCTCATCGAGGCGGACCAGGTCTGCACGCCCTTGCTTCGCCGCGGGCGCAACGACGAGATCGACGGCATCGCTCTGGATCAGTGGGGCAACCCCTCCGCGTACCGCGTACTCAAACGCCACCCCGGCGACAGCGGTGTGTTCCGCACGCCCATCGACGACCTCACGGCCTACGACACGTTCCAGGCCGCTTCGGTCGTGCACTACTTCCGCCCGGACCGGCCGGGACAACTTCGTGGCATCCCTGACATCACGCCGGCGCTCCCGCTGTTCGCGCAGCTCCGCAGGTACACGCTGGCGACCATCGCCGCCGCCGAAACCGCCGCCAACTTCGCCGCCGTCATCTACACCGACGCGCCGGCCAACGGCGAGGCCGATCCGCTGGAGCCGATGGACGAGGTCGAACTCGAGCAGCGTCTGGCGACCGTCCTTCCCGGTGGCTGGAAGCTCGGCCAGGTCCATGCCGAGCAGCCGACGACCACGTTCGGAGAGTTCAAGCGAGAGATTCTTAACGAGATCGCCCGCTGCCTGAACATGCCGTTCAACGTCGCGGCCGGCAACTCCGCCGGGTACAACTACGCCAGCGGTCGCCTCGACCATCAGGTGTACTACAAGAGCATCCGCGTCGAGCAGCACCACCTGCAGCTAGCCGTGCTCGATCGCATCCTGAAGGCGTGGCTCAACGAGGCAGTGCTTGTCGAGGGGCTGCTCCCGCAATCCCTGCGGATGCTGACGGGAGAGGGGGCCGCCACCCTGCCCGAGCACGCGTGGTTCTGGGATGGCGTCGAGCACGTTGATCCCGCCAAAGAGGCCAACGCGCAGGCCACCCGTCTGGCCAACCACACGACCACGCTCGCCGCGGAGTTTGCTCGGCAAGGCCGCGACTGGGAGCAGGAGCTCCGCCAGCGCGCCAAAGAGCTCACGCTCATGAACGAACTCGGCCTTGCGCTTGCAACCGCACCGGCCGCCGCTCCGGCCGCGAACGCGCCCGCCGAGGACACCGATCCCGCAGACCAAGTAGATGAGGAGACCGCCAGTGCCAGTCACCGCTGACAAGACCGCGACGATCCCAGCCCTCACGCTCACCGCAACCGCCGACATCACCGTCGCCGCAGCCGCTGACGGGCAGAGCGCTCCGTTGCCACGCTTCAAGATGGTCGCGTACACCGGCGGCGCGATGCGCGTCGGGGGTTGGCGGCACCCGGTCGTGATCGACCTCGCGGGCTTGGCGGTGCCGTCGCAGGCACGTCCCATCCGCTTCGGGCACGACCCGCTCTCGGGCGTCGGTCACACCGATGCGATCCGCGTCGAAGCCGGCCAACTCGTCGCCACGGGCGTGATCTCACGTGACACGAGCGCCGCCAAGGAAGTCGTTGCATCCTCGCGGAACGGCTTCCCCTGGCAGGCGTCTGTCGGCGCGAGCGTCGAGGAGTTCGAGTTCATCAAGGACAACCAGAAGGCGACGGTCAACGGCCAGGAACTCACCGGCCCGGTCAACGTCGTCCGCAAGGCCACGCTCGGCGAGATCAGTTTCGTGGATCTCGGCGCAGACGGCCGCACCAGCGCGAGCATCGCCGCGCGTCAGAACAAGGAGCCCAGCGTCATGGCCGACGATTCCAATCCCACCCAGTCCCCGATCACTGCCGAGCAGACGCCCGAGCAGGTCCGCGCTGCGGCGCTCGCTGAGACCGCCCGCATTGCCGCCGTTCGCAAGGTCTGCGGCGGCAAGCACAGCGAGATCGAAGCCCAGGCAATCCGCGACAACTGGGATGCCACGCGGACGGAGCTCGAGGTGCTCCGCGCCAGCCGCCCCAAGGCTCCGGCCATCCACGCCCCGGATAACAGCGTCACCAGCGAGGTGCTCGAAGCCGCGTGCTTCCAGAGCGCCAAGCTCGAAGGCATCGAGAAGGTCTGCTCCACGCAGGCCATCGAGATCGCCGCCAAGCGGTTCCAGGGCGGGCTGGGCCTGCAGGAACTCCTCTTCGAGGCCGCGATCGCCAATGGCTACACGGGCCGCACGTTCCGTGACAGCCGCCGCGTGCTCGAAGCCGCGTTCGGTCGCGGTATCGAGGCGGGCATGACCACCATCGACGTCGGCGGCATCCTCTCCAACGTCGCCAACAAGTTCCTGCTCGAGGGCTTCTTCAGCGTCGAGCGTGTCTGGCGGAGCATCTGCGCCGTCCGCAACGTCAGCGACTTCAAGACCGTGACCAGCTACCGCCTGGTCGGCAAGGACCAGTACGAGCAGGTCGCCCCCGGCGGCGAGCTCAAGCAGGGCACGCTCGGCGAGGAGACGTACACCAACAAGGCCGACACCTACGGCCTCATGCTCTCGATCGACCGCCGTGACATCATCAACGACGACCTCGGGGCCATCACCACGGTGCCCCGCAAGCTCGGTCGTGGCTCGGGCCTGAAGATCAACGACGTGTTCTGGACGGCGTTCATGAACAACGCCGCGTTCTTCAGCGCCGGCAACAAGAACTTCATCTCGGGCGCAGACACCGCGCTCGGCATCGACGGCCTGACCAAGGGCGAGGTCGCCTTCATGGACCTCGTGGACTCCGACGGCAAGCCCACCGGCGTGATGCCCGCGATCCTGCTGGTGCCGACGGCGCTGTCGGCGATGGGCACGCAGCTCTTCAAGAGCGTCGAGCTCCGGGACACGACCGCGAACACGAAGTTCCCCGTCGCCAACCCGCACCAGGGCAAGTTCCGCATCGAGGTCAGCCGCTATCTCTCCAACGCCCTCTACACCGGCAACTCGGCCAAGGCGTGGTACCTGCTCGCCGACCCGTCCGACCTGCCGGTCATCGAAATGGCGTTCCTCAACGGCCAGGAAGCCCCGACCGTCGAGACCTCGGACGCGGACTTCAACATGCTCGGCATCCGGATGCGTGGGTACCACGACTTCGGCGTCAACCTGCAGGACCCGCGTGGCGGTGTCAAGAGCAAGGGCGAGGTGTAAGCCATGCCCGGGCAGGTCAGCACAGGCGCGGGGGGCTCGGCGAAGAGCTCCCCGGCGACCTTCAAAGCGGCATCGATCAGCAATCGGGCATCGACACCGATGGCCCACCAACAGATGGAGGTTCAGGCATGGCTTCAGGACCAGCAAAGTTCGTTCAGGAAGGCGGCTCGATCGACTACACCCCCGGCGCTGACGTGCTCGTGGGCGCGGTGGTCGTGCAGGCCGATCTCATCGGCGTCACGCAAGCCCCAATCAAAGCGGGCCAGTTGGGATCGATCGCCGTCACCGGCGTCTTCGACTTCAACAAGGCGGTCGGCGCTGGCAGCGCCATCCCCGCGGGCACGCTCACGTACTGGGATGCGGCCGCCCAGAACGCCACCAAGAACGCGGCGGCCGGCGCGAACAAGCTGATCGGCAAGGCGGTGAAGGCCACCGTCGACGCCGACACCATCGTTCGCGTGCGCCTGCAGCAATAAGGAGTTCGCCGTGGGCGACCTGCTCGATCGCGGCGCGGCATTCCTGGATGCCCAGCGTCACCAGCACCTCTCACGCCCGGTCTTCTACCGGCGTGGCACGGACGAGAAGGAAGTCCAGGCCACCATCGGCAAGACCGAGTTTGAGCAGGCCGACGACGCTGGGCTGATCCACCGCGTGGAGTCGCGGGACTTCCTCGTGCGGTCGGAGGACCTGGATCTGGGCGCTGGCCCGATCATCCCGCGGGCAGGCGACCAGGTGCGAGAGACGGTTGGGACGGCAGTGTTCGTGTACGAGGTCAATGCGCCGGGCGGGCAACCGCCGTTTCGGTACAGCGACCCGTACCGCAGGGTTCTTCGGATTCACACCAAGCACATCGCAACGGAGTGACGATGGCAGAAGGCAACGGACAGAACGGAAGTGCTCGGTGGGCCGGCGTGGTCGTCACCGTCGTGCTCGCTGCGGGCGCGATGACCATCCAATGGGGCGTGGTGACCACCAAGCTCCAGCAGGTGGAGAAGCGGCTCGACGAGTTCATCGGCGAGGCCCGCAGCATCCGCGCTCAGTACGCCGAGATGGAACGCAAGATCTGGTTCCTCGAGGGGAAACTCTCCGGGCTGACTTCCAACTCGCCGCGCCAGAGCGTGCCGACCACGGGCTCGCCCGTCATCGGAGGTGGCCCGTGAGCACGATCGCCGCCCTCGCCGACGCCGTCGCGGCGCACGTGAGCGCCGGGTCCTTCGGGCAGCCGGTCACGGCCGTCCGCATGTACCAGCCCGCGTTCACGCTGGAGGACCTCAAGGACCTGCGGGTCTCTGTTGTCCCCCGCACGCTGCAGATGTCGCCGGTGACGCGGGACAGCCTGGCCATCGAGTACGTCGTGGATGTGGGTGTGCAGAAGAAGCTCCCCGCCGATGGGGCGGACGCGGCGATCGACGAACTGCTCGTGCTGGTGGAGGCGATCGCGGATCACCTGCGTTTCAAGCGGCTGGAGGGCTTCCCCGACGCGGCGTGGGTCGGGATCAACAACGAGCCGGTGGTGTCGAGCGAGGCGCTCGAGCAGCACCGGGTGTTCACGAGTGTCCTGAGTGTGACGTACCGCGAGCGGAGGTAGCGCGTGAGGAATGCCATCATCTTCAAGGTCGATTTGGACGGCGGCGACAAGCCGCTTTCGGCGACGAAGCTCGTGGCGACTTTCACGCTCACGGCATCGCACAAGAACACGCAGGACCTCCTGTTGTCGGATGGCAAGACGGACCCCATCGAGGTCGCCCCGGGCACGCAGTACTACTTCGAGCGGGTGAACCTGGCGGATCTGTTGGTCAAGAGCAAGGGCGGCGAGACGGTGTTCGTGGTCGGCCACAGCGCCGAGTGAAAGGAGTCAGCGATGGCAATCAAGCTCGGCATGGAAGCCGCCCTGAAGTACAAGACGGGCGGCCAGGCAGGCGCGGGTGCGTGGACGGCGCTCGGCAACACCCGCGACGTGACGCTAAACCTCGAAGCGGGCGAGGCGGACGTGACCACGCGGGCCAACAGCGGCTGGCGTGCAACCGTCGCCACGCTCAAGGAGGCGAGCGTGGAGTTCGAGATGGTGTGGGACACCGGCGATGCCGGGTTCACCGCCATCAAGAACGCCTTCTTCAACAACGACCCCATCGGCCTCCAGATCCTCGACGCGTCTGCGGGCCAGGGCCTGCAGGCGGACTTCTCGATCACCAACTTCAGCCGCTCCGAAGCGCTCGAGGAAGCCATCACCGTCTCGGTGACTGCCAAGGTCACGTACTCGGCGACAGCGCCTTCATGGATCGGTTCGTAAACCCGGCGGTGGAGTCGGTGCCACAGATCTTCAACGGCTGTTCAACCGCTGTGCAACCTGCACAGCGTCTCAATGGAGGCACGGATGCGGCAGTTCAAGGACAACGCGGGTCGGACCTGGACCGTGGACATCAACGTCGCCACGCTCAAACGCGTGCGCGGGCTCACGGGCGTCGACCTCATGCAGGTCATCGAGGGGACGCTCATCGAGAAGTTCATTCGCGACCCCGTGCTCCTGTGCGACGTGGTCTATGCCGTCTGCAAGCCCGAGGCAGACGCCGCCAAGGTCTCCGATGAGGAGTTCGGCAAGGCGATGGCGGGCGACGCGATCGAGGTCGCAACGGGTGCGTTGCTGGATGAACTCATCAGTTTCTGCCCGAGCCCGAGGGACCGGGCCAACCTCGGGCGGGTGCTCCAGGCCACCAACCGGGTGCTGGACAAGGCCCGCGACCTAACGGAGAAGCGGATCGAGACGCTAACCAGCGAGAGCGAGCTGGACAAGCTCGTGAACCGGATGGTTCCGCCGCTCCAAGAGCCGCCGACGCCTGGAAGTTCATCTACCAGTGCGCCGGAGCCCTCGGCCTCGACCCCGGGCCCCTGACGCTGCGGGAGCTGGTCGCCATGCTCGACGGCCGCCAGCGCCACGACTGGTCGATCGCCGCCGCCGTCATGTCCGTGGTGGCCAACACCGCACGCGATCCCAAGCGATCCCGCCTGCTCAAGCCCGCCGACTTCGACCCGTTTCACAAACCCTCCCGGCCCGTCAAGGTTGACGTGTCGGTCCTCAAAGACGTGTTCATCGACCGCCGCATGCCGGAGGTCGCCAAGGAGACTCGTGCATGAAGAGCCTGACCACCCGCCATTACGTCTATCTCGGTGCCCTGATCCTGCTGGCGCTCGTGCTCGCGTCGTGCGCCGGCCTGGACCTTGGCGACATCGTCAAGGTCAAGACACCCAACACGATTCAGCAGACCACCGGCCTGCCATCGACGCTGAGCCTCAACGAGGCCGAGGTTGAGTACCAGAACTGGTTCAACCTCACGCAGACGACTGGGGCGCAGTGGAAAGGCAACATCGAGAAGGCCGGCGAGATCCGCGGCCTGCTCGGCCAACTCACGCTCTCGGCCCTCGACACGGTCGGTCCGACCGTCGCTGGCCTGCCCGTGCTCGGGCCGGCGCTGCCGGCGCTCACCGGCATCGTCGGTCTGTTCATCGGGTCGGGCCGTCTCCGCAAGGAGAAGGAAGCGTCCTTCAACAAGGGTCTGGAGAAGGGCAGCGGTCTCGCCGGCACCGGCGGTGCGAACGGCGGCTCGGCGGGGAGTGGTACGTGATCACCATGCGGATCAAGGACATGTTCTTCGATCGGCACGTCGTCATGGCGGCGGTCGACAACGCCAAGCGGAAGGTGCTCAGCAAGGCCGGCGCGTTCATCCGCACGGCTGCCAAGACGAGCATCCGCAAACGCAAGGGGTCGGCCCCTCCCGGGGCCCCGCCCTATTCGCATGAGGGCAGCCTGCGTCGGCTGATCCTCTTTGGGTACGACAAACCCAACGACTCGGTGGTCGTCGGGCCGGTGGGGTTCAAGAAGAGCGAGGCACCGAATGTCCTTGAGTACGGCGGCGACACCGTCGTGTTCCGTAGGCGCGGCGGCAAGCTCACCTCGCAGAGGGTCAAGATCGCGCCGCGGCCGTTCATGGCCCCGGCGCTCGAGAAGGAGCGGCCAAACCTGCCGCTCTTGTGGCGGAACTCGATCAAGAAAGGGTGATTGAACGTGGCCGATACGCGGGGCATCCGAGCCGGGCGAGCCTTCGTTGAGCTGGGCGTCAGCGACAAGCTGACGGCTGGACTGAAGGCGGCCCAGAAGAAGCTCGAAGCCTTCGGCGCGGGGCTGAAGTCCGTTGGCACCAAGATGGCGGGCATCGGTGTCGCGGCGATCACCGCGCTGCTCGGAACCGCGAAGGTGTTCTCTGATTCTGGCGATGCCCTCGACAAGATGAGCGCCCGCACGGGCGTGAGCGTTGAGGCCCTCAGCGAGCTCGGTTACGCCGCCGACCTCTCCGGCACGGACATGGAGACGCTGGAGAGCGGCCTCCGCGTCATGCAGAAGACGCTCACGGAGGCTTCGCAAGGGTCCAAGGGAGCGAACGAGGCCCTCGCGCGGCTGGGACTGACGGTTCAGGACCTCGCCAAGCTGTCGCCCGACGAGCAGTTCAAGCTGCTGGCCGATCGGATCTCACAGATCCAAGACCCGGCGCTCCGGGCCGCGATGGCGATGGAACTCTTCGGCAAGGCGGGGACCAAGCTCCTGCCGCTCATGGCCGACGGAGCCGCGGGTATCAATGAGATGCAGGAGCAGGCCCGCAAGCTCGGGCTGACGGTCAGCGGCGAGACTGCTCGTGACGCGGCGGAGCTCAACGACGCGCTGGGCACGCTCTGGAAGGTGCTGAAGCAGGGCGTCTTCACTATCGGCGGGGCGCTCGCACCGACGATCAAGGACCTGACCGAGCGGATCACGCGGATCGTCGTGAGCGCCACGGCGTGGGTGAAGGCGAACAAGGAGACGGTGGTCTGGGCCCTCAAAGTCGCGGCCGCCGTGGCAGTCGCGGGTATCGCGATCGTGGGTCTGGGCTACATCATCTCCGGCATCGGCGCGGCGCTCGGCATTGTCGCCGCCGTCATCGGTGGGATCGGCACGGCGTTCAGCTTGATCGGAGCCGCGATCGGCGCGGTGCTCACGCCGGTGGGCCTGACCATCGCCGCGATCGTGGCGCTGGGCGGCACGCTGCTGGTCGTCACCGGCGCGGGTGGCGAGGCGCTGTCGTGGCTCGCGGAGAAGTTCACCGAGCTGCGTGACTGGGTCGGGAAGGTCGTCGGCGGCATCTCCGACGCCCTCGCGGCCGGCGACATCGCGCTGGCCGCAGAGATCCTGTGGCTGTCGCTCAAGGTGATCTGGCAGCAGGGCGTCGCGGCGCTGAACAAGGCGTGGCTGGGGGCGAAGGAGTTCTTCGTCTCGACCGCGTACTCGATGTGGTACGGGGCGCTGGCTGCTGCTGAGATTGTCCTCCACGCACTCGAGGTCGCGTGGATCGAGACGACCGCCTTCCTGTCAAAGACCTGGACCAACTTCGCCACGGGCTTCCAGATGATTTGGGAGGAAGCCTCGTCCTGGGTCGCCAAGCGGATGCTGGAGATTCAAGGGCTGTTCGATGACGGGCTCGACGTGGACGCCGCCAAGAAGGCGGTGGACCAGCAACTCGAGTCCCGGCTCGTCGAACTGGAGAACGCTGCCCAACAGTCGGTGACCGCCCGAGACAAGGAACGCGAGGCCCAGCGCCGCGACGCCGCCGCGATGCACGAAGCGACGCTCGCGGGCATCGGCCAAGACTTCGAGAACGCGCAGGAGGCCCTGCGCAAGGACACAGCCGCAGGACTCGCCGAGTCGCAGGCCGCGCTCGATGCCGCCAAGCAGAAGCTGGCCGCCGCGATCGAGGAGGCTCGCAAGAAGCGCGAGACCGCCGATGCCGAGAAGGGACCGGGTCGTCCGCAGCGTGACCTGCTGGCCGACTTCGAGGACCGGCTGTCGGGACTCGGCGCTGCCATCGGCAAGGGCATCAGCGTCACCGGTACGTTCAGTTCGGCGGCCGTCTCGGGGCTTGGCACTGGTGGCGATGCCGCTGAACGTACGGCCACCGCGACGGAAGCGACAGCCAAGAACACCAAGCGTCTGCTGGATGCCAGCGTGGATAACGGACTGCGGTTCGCCTGATCCCCACTCCAAGAAAGGAGTTCATCACTCGTGCCGGTTGAGGTCTTTGAGAAGTTCGAGAGCCGCCGCTCCAACAAGGCGAACCAAGCATCGCAGTCGTCTGCGGAGCTCGGCTACATCGTGCGCGGCACCGCGGATGATCTCGTGGCCCGCAACGCGGCGCAGACTGCTTCGCCCGCGACCTACGACAGCCTCGCCAGGCAGAACGTACAGATCGAACCGCTCGGGCCGCAGCTCTGGGACGTGACCGTTCGCTACGGCTCCAGCGATAGCGGCGGGAACCCCACGCCCAGCGAGTCTTCGTTCAATTTCGAGACCGGCGGCGGCACCCAGCACATCACACAGAGCAAGGACACGGTGCAGGCGCGGGCGGCATCCGGATCGACCGCACCGGACTTTGGTGGCGCGATCGGCGTGACCGCCGACGGCGTTGACGGCGTGGACATCACCGTGCCCGTCTACCAGTTCTCTGAGACCCACTACTTCAGCGATGCGCAGGTGACCGGGGCGTACAAGGGCGCGATCTTCAGTTGCACCGGCAAGACGAACGCCGGCGCGTTCAAGGGCTTTGCACCCGGCGAGGTGCTATTCCTCGGTGCGACGGGTTCAAAGCGTGGCGACGGTCCCGACGACGACTGGGAGATCACCTTCCGGTTCGCGGCCAGCCCAAACGAGACAGGCCTCTCGGTTGGCTCAATCACGGGCATCAACAAGAAGGGGTGGGAGTACCTGTGGGTCCGGTACGCCGACGCGGAGGACACCGGGTCCGGCGCGATCATCAAGAAACCCATCGCGGCCTATGTCGAGCGCGTGTATGACGACGCCAACTTTGGAGCACTGGGGATCTGAGTCCCTTCAACCATGCCTGACGACCTCCGCAAAGTCCGATCCGGTGATCCACTCCGCCTCCCCGCGGGCGCGTACAACGCGTTCGTCGATGCGGCCGTGGATCTGCGCCGGCGTCAAGGTCGCGGTGAGGCCGTCGCCGGCCCGCTTATGGAATCTGCACAGCGTGGCATCGTGCTGGTGCGCAACGACTCCGGCGACGAGATCGAGCCGTATCACGCGCTGGCGATCACCGGCGTGCTCGTCGAACCCGGCGAGGACGACCAGGAGCGAACCTTCCAGAGCCGCACACCGCTGACGGGCGACATCGCCACGGAGGAAACCGCCGGTCCTGCGTTCGTCGTCGCACTCCAGCCCATCAAGCCCAACACGCTCGGGCGCTGTGTGCTCACGGGCGTGACGGTGGCGCGGGTGTTTATCACCAACGAGACCGACACCACATGCGAGCTCGCGGCCGAGGAGACGGTGCTCGCCAGCACGCCCATGGGCGGCATCCCGATCCTCTGGAAGGAAGACGGCACTGGCGAGAAGTGGGCGGTGCTTGAACTCGGCCGCTCTTCGCCCGGGCGCGTGACTGCGATCCTCGGCGCGGCCCAGGCGATCCCCACCGAACGCAACCGCTGGCGCTATCCGTGGGTGGAAGCCCAGATTGATGGCAACCCCGGCAGCGAGACCTATCTCCGGTACGTGCCCATCGAAGGTGGCCTGTCGTCCCAGCTCGCCAGCGGCGGTGAAGACCCTACGCGTCTGGCACTCAACCGATTCGAAGCCCACCACATGAACGACTCCGAGCCCGGCTCCGGATTCGGCGGCCTGCTCGGGCTGGGGCCAGTGTGCGAGTTGCCGGGCGTGCTCCCCAAGTGCCCGCCCGCGCGGTCGCTCAAACCCAAGCTCGTGCCGATCCCCGAGGGCGTGTGCGTGCAGCTCACCTGCGAGCGTAACAGCAAGGGCAAGCCGGTGTGGGTCTTCGAGGCCATGAGCCTGATCGAGATCGCCGACCCCGCCGACGAGGATCGCAAGTTCAACCTCTACATCGGAGGTGCCGAATGACGCCCCCCCCGACCCCGACGATTCTCGACACTCGCCGCGAGAAAGAACGAGCCAAGTACGTGGCGCTCGCGGCCAAGCCAGGCTCGACGTACGGCTCGACCAACCACGGCAAACTCGCTGTCCCCATCATCCAGAAGTGCAAGCCGAGGTTTGTCGTGGACTTCGGATGCGGCCGCAACGACCTTGTGCGGGACCTGCGCCGGCTGGGGATCGACGGGCTTGGCGTGGACTTCGCATTCCCGGATGCCGACCTCGTGCGTCCCATGCACAGCACCACGCTGCACGCGGGCGTGGCGGACGTCGTCACGAGTTTCGACGCACTCGAGCATCTGCTCCCCGAGGACGTGGACGCGGTCCTCGCAGAAATGCGCCGTGTGGCCAAGCCGCGCGGCCACTTCGTGTTCTCAATCTGCACCCGACCCAGCAAGACCACCATCGCCGGCGAAGGGCTGCACCCGACGGTGCGCCCGCTGGATTGGTGGCTCGACCGCATCGGGCGTGTCGCCACCGTGATCAACCCGCGGGCGGAGCGGCGATTCATCGTCGGGCGCTTCAAGGCAGGTAGTGATGGGGGGTGCTGCGGTGCGTGAGAACCAGTCTGACATTGCGGCGCTGCAAGCAGGGCTCAAGGCGAAGAAGCCCGCCAAGGACGGCCTTCGCCTCTACACCGCCGACTTCGATTCTGTGTCGCTCGGCGGGTTCTACCGCGGGCGTTCGGCGTTCCTGATCCTGTCGGGGCCGTCGCTCACGCAGCTCGATCTCTCGGCGCTCAACAAGCGCGGCATCGTCACGATGGCCGTGAACAACGCCTGGGCGGTGCATCGCCCGACGCTGTGGACCTGCGTCGACGATCCCGGCCGCTTCATCGATACCGGTTGGAAGGACCCGGGCATCTTGAAGTTCGTGCCCACGTGCATGTGGGACAAGCGGCTCCGCATTCAGGGCGTTGACGGCGCGATGCGCAACAGCGCGTTCCGGGTCCGGCAGATGCCCAGCGTCATGCTCTTCCGTCGCGCGGATCACTTCGACCATGAGCGGTTCCTGACCGGAGACAGCGTCCCGTGGGGCAACGACGCCAAGAACCCCGACTCTTTGGGCATCACCGGCAAGCGCTCGGTCATGCTCGTGGCACTCCGCCTCCTGCACTACCTCGGCTTCGGCACGGTGTATCTGCTGGGCTGCGACTTCAAGATGGCCGAGGACCGCAAATACGCCTTCGCCGAGAACCGGGCCGCCAACGCGATCCGGCACAACAACGTGCTCTATGACTCGCTAGCACGTCGCTTCGAGGCTCTCAAGCCGCACTTCGAGAAGCACCGCTTCCGCGTGGTGAACTGCTCACCCGGCAGCGAACTGCACGTCTTCGAGCGCATGGAGTTCGCCGACGCCGTCGCGGCCGCGTCCGCCGAGTGCGGCAAGCAAGTCAACACGCAGGGCTGGTACGAGCCGAATGTGAAACCTCAGGAGGCCGCACGATGAGCGACGGCCCCACACGCTACTACCTCTATATCCCGGTCTGGGCCACGGGCCGCGCTCCGCAGGGAGGCGGCTCGAGCAACTACTCGACGCCGTCGGAGTCGCCCGACTCTTCGTACAGCACCTATTCGACGCCCACCAGCACGCCGAGCATGCCGCCGAGCTACTCGACGACGGGTGATGTGATCTACACGACCGGGCCGGGCGGCACGCCGACGCTGACGTTCTACACCACCGATGCGTTCACCAGCAACACGCCGGGGACGACGCACACGCCGTCAAGCACGCCGAGTGATACGCCGTCGAGCAGCGGTGGCATGTCATCCACGGGAATGTCGAGCAGCGGCGGCTCCAGCGGCATGAGCAGTTCCGGCGGCGGCAGTTCCTCCGGCATGAGTTCGTCGGGCACTTCGTCGGGCATGAGTTCCGGGGCGTCCAGCGGGATGTCGTCGGGCGCGAGTTCCGGCATGTCCTCGGGCGGGTCCTCCGGAGGGTCGTCCGGAGGGGGCAGTTCCGGCGGCGGCTCGTCGGGCGGGGGCGGGTCCAGTGGCGGCGGAAGCGGCCCGGGCGGCTCGGGTCCCGGAGGCTCCGGCCCTGGCGGTTCTGGGCCGGGAGGGTCGGGCCCTGGGGGAAGCGGGCCGGGCGGATCTGGCCCCGGTGGCTCCGGCCCTGGCTCCAACTGCGTACTGGCCGGGACGCCGGTGCGGCTGGCCTCGGGCCAGACCGTGCCGATCGAGCGTCTCAAGCCGGGCGATCGCGTCGCGGCGCTCGATGTGGCGGGCCTCGATCGAGATGTGCCGTGGCGAGCGCAGTACCAGTGGCTGCGCCAGCGAGCCGAAGCGGTGCTCACGCCGGTCACCGGCTCCGTGGCCAGCGTCAAGGTCGGCACGCACGATGGGTTCATCACCATCAACGGTCGCCTTCGGCTCACGCCCGAGCACCCCGTGCTCCTGCGGCGCGGCGATGAGGTCGGGTTTGTGTCGGCGGAGTTTGTGCTCGTCGGCGACTACCTCGTGCGGCACGACCTCAGCGAAGAGCGCGTCGAAACGATCAGCCGCGCCGGCGACCGCGTCACCACGGTCGCGGTGCATGTGCCCGGCCTCAACGTGTTCCTCGCCGACGGCGTGTGGGTCCACAACGACATGCCTGCGACGCAGGCCACCGGATCGGGATCGGCCTCTGGTTCGGGCTCCGGTTCTGGCTCGGGATCAGGCTCGTCCAGCGGCAGCGGGTCGGGTTCCGGCAGCGGCAAGTCCAGCGGCTCGTCCATGTCGAGTTCTGGAAGCTCGTCGGGGTCCGGAAGCTCGTCTGGATCATCGAGCGGCAGCGGGAGCGAAAGTGGCTCGGGCCCGCCCGGCTCAGGCTCGGGGTCCGGCAGCGCCCAGCAGTCCGTGGCGCTCGGTGAGGGTGCATCGTCATTCATCGAGGGCGGCATGGAGGGTGTGCCTCCCGCGAAGTGGCAGCAGAGCAGTGTGAGCAGCGAAGAGGAGGTGAAGGCGTGATCCCGAAAGTCATCTACACGGCCGACTTGTCCGAGTCTCCCGACAAGCAACGCCTCACGGCGTGGAAGCACGCGTGGCAGACGCTGCATCCCGAGTGGGACGTCGTCACCATCACGCTCGAGACCAGGCCGCCGATCCTGAACCACGATCAGTGGCAGCAGACGCTCGATCTCAGCGAGCCCGCGGCATCGGCGGCGCGATTGAACCTACTCCGTTACGAGGTACTGGCCCGCGAAGGCGGGGTCTTTGTCGATCCCCATCGTCTGCCGCTGAAGCCCCTCGATGAACTCGTTGCAGGCGTGGGCGCGTTCTGCTCCACGATCGCCAGCCACGGCGCGAGCCGCCCGCACATGCTGTCGCCGTCGGTGCTGGGCGCGACGCGGAACCACCCGATGCTCTGGCACGCGATCCGCGACCTGCCGCACTCGGTGCTGGTCTATCGCGGCGTGTGGGACCAGAGCGGGCCGGGCTTCCTGACGCGCGTGGTCCGCGACCACGGACACTTCCGCGACGTTGTGCCGTTCCACTGGGCGCTCTTCGAGCAGGGCGAAGAAGCCGCCAAGGCCCACGGCGGGGCGTTCGGGTTCGCCACCGGCAAGACTGCGGAGGTCGCGGCTTGAGCACTACCGCCACCCCAATCCCGCGGGTCCTGCACCAGATCTGGCTGGGCAAGGGTGAGATGCCCCTGCACCAGCGGCGCTGGCGTCGCCGGTTCGCCGAAATGAACCCGCACTGGGAGGTGCGGCAGTGGACGGACGACAACCTGCCGCCGATCCTCAACCGCAACGCATGGGCGGCCTGCGGCAACGTCGGCGGCACGCCCGGTTGCGTGATGCGCTCGGACATCCTGCGGCTGGAACTCCTGGCCCGCTTGGGCGGCGTCTACCTGGACACCGACGTGAAGCCGATCCGTCCACTCGACGAGATGTGCCCGCCCGAAGTTCGCGCCTGGGCCGCGTGCGAGCAACTCGACATCGTCTCCAACGCGGCGATGGGCTTTCCGGCCAACCACCCGGCGATGTGGCACATGGTGGCGATGATCGAAGAGTCGTTCTTCGAGCGCCGGTACGTTGGCGATCAAGCCGGACCGGGGCTCCTCGCTCGCGTGGTCACCCAGTACGACGACGTTGCTCTCTACCCGCCCGCGTACTTCCACCCGACCGTCGGGGAGTCGAAATCCAATCCGGACGCCAAGCAGTTCCTCTTGGGCGCACATCTCTTTGCGGGAACGTGGGTCGAAGCGAACCGGGAGCGGTACGACAAGGTGTGGGCGGCAAACATCCCGTCTTGACGCGAAAGTGCACGCCGCCGCACAACGTTCGGCATGGAAAATACCCATGCTCAAGACATCGTCAAGGCCGCTACGGCCCTTCGTGCAAGCCTTCTGGTTGTGATCACCCGGGTCGACGACCTGTGTGATCTCATCGAGCGAGCACCGCGCACCGAACCAGAAGCGGTCGCAGTTCATGCCGCCGCCGGGTACCAGCTCCGACTCGACCGAGCGACCTACTCGCTTCACTGGGAGACCAGGGTTTGCGTGCTCGGCCACACAATGGCCTTCGAACTCATGGAACGGCTTTGCCGCCGTCCGAACGAGTACATCCAGATGGACCGATTGATCGACGAGCTCTGGTCAGGGCCGCGCACGTACTCGACGGTTCGGAGCACTGTGTGCCGGCTCCGAGGAAAACTCCGAGTGGCTGGCATGACCGATTTGGCTGCGATGATCGACGGAGACACGCGAGGACACTACAGACTGCGACTCAAGGTCCGCTAGCCCGTGGAGTGCAACAGCTTTTCAGCGCGAGTTCAACAGCTGTGCAACAGCTGCTGCGATCTCGTCTGTTACCGTCTCTGCAATCCCGCGTCGCTTCCAGTGCGCATGACAGACGGCACTAACCCCAAAGGCTCCACATGTCCATTTCACCACAGTCCGAATCACCGACCCCTCGCATCCACGCTGCTCAGTACGTTCGGATGTCAACCGAGCACCAGCAGTACTCCACCGAGAATCAGCGCGACGCGATCGCGGAGTTCGCCAAGGTGCGGGGGTACGACGTGGTCAAGACCTATGCCGACGACGGCAAGAGTGGGCTGAGCATGGAGGGCCGAGCATCGCTGCGGCAGATGCTGGCCGATGTGGAGAGCGGCACGGCCCCGTTCAAGGCGATCTTGGTGTATGACGTGAGCAGGTGGGGACGGTTCCAGGATGCCGACGAGAGCGCCTACTACGAGTACGTCTGCAAGCGCGCCGGTATCCAGGTCGAATACTGCATGGAGCAGTTCGCCAACGACGGAAGCCCTGTCTCGACCATCATCAAGAGCGTGAAGCGTGCGATGGCGGGCGAGTACAGCCGCGAACTTTCCAACAAAGTCTTCAAGGGCCAGTGCCGACTCATTCAACTCGGCTATCGCCAGGGCGGCCCCGCGGGCTTTGGCCTTCGCAGGATGCTGATCGATGTGACCGGCGCACCCAAGGGCGTGCTCAAACGCGGCGAACAGAAGAGCCTGCAGACCGACCGTGTCATCCTTGTGCCGGGACCGGAAGAAGAGGTTGCGGTCGTGCGATCAATCTATGACCAGTTCGTCAAAGAGGGCAAGAGCGAACGAACCATCGCTGACGGCCTGAACGCGGCGGGCATCCCATCGGCCTGCGAGCGACCGTGGACGCGGAGCATGGTGCACCAGATCCTGTCCAACGAGAAGTACATCGGCAACAACGTCTACAACCGGGTCTCGTTCAAGCTCAAGAAGAAACGGGTCATCAATCCGCCAGACATCTGGGTCCGAGGCGACGGCGCGTTTGATGGCCTCGTCGAGCCCGAAGCGTTCTTCATGGCGCGGGGGATCATCCAGGAGCGGCATCGGCATTTCAGCGACGACGACATGCTGGGCCGCCTGCGCACCCTTCTGGCTGTCCACCCCGAGCTCACCGGCGCACTCATCGACGAGACAGATGGCATGCCGTCGAGCTCGGCGTACCGCACCCGCTTCGGGAGCCTGGTGAACGCGTACCGACTGGCGGGATACACGCCGGAGCGCAACTTCGAGTATCTGGAGGTCAACCGTCAGCTGCGGCAGGTGCATCCACAGCTCCTGGGGGACCTGATCCAGGACCTCCAGACGATGGGCGCGACGGTCGAACGGAACGACGCGTCGGACATCTTGACGATCAACGGGCTCTACAGCGCGTCGCTCTCCTTGGCACGATACCGCTCTACAGCAGCGGGATCGCCCCGGTGGCGATTCCGCATGCCCGAAGAAAAGGTTGCCGACATCCACATCGTGGTGAGGATGGACCCGTCCAACGAGCAGCCCGCTGACTACTACCTGTTGCCGAGCATCGACATGGAACTCCCCGAGTTTCGACTGGCGGAGTTCAACGGAGCATCGATCGACACGTTCCGCTTCGAGTCTCTCGAGTTCTTCTTCGGCATGGCGAAGGTCATCCAGATCGAGGTGGCCGCGTGATCGACCATCGCGATATCAACGTCGTCCGCATCCCCATTGACCAGATCACGGTGATGAACCCCCGTGAGCGGGGGAAGGTAAAGTTCAAGCATATCGTCTCGAACATCTCCAACATCGGGCTCAAGAAGCCGATCACTGTGGTGCAGCGAGGGACCAAGGACGGCAAGCCTCTCTACGAACTGGTGTGTGGACAGGGCCGGCTCGAGGCTTGCCGCCAACTCGGGGACACCACGGTGCCGGCGCTCATCATCGACGCCTCGCGCGAGGACCTGCTCCTCATGAGCCTCGCGGAGAACCTGGCCCGCCGCCGCCAGACCTGCGTGGAGATGCTCCGCGAGGTTGGCAACCTCAAGGAACGCGGGTACACCTACACCGAGATCGCCCAGAAGACGGACCTGCACGCGTCATACGTCAAGGGGATCGTTCGCCTGCTCAAACAAGGGGAAACTCGACTGCTGGAAGCCGTGGAGTGGGGGCAGATCCCGATCAGCATCGCCGTGACCATTGCCACGTCGGACGATCAGGAGGTCCAGCGGGCACTGACGGAGGCGTACGAGTCCAAGAGCCTGCGGGGCAAGCAGTTGCTCAAAGCGCGGCGGCTGATCGAGGTGCGGCGTGCCGTCGGAAAGTCCATGCGATACGCCGGCCGCAAGAATCTCAAAGCGGAGGTCACCAGCGACTCGCTGATGCAGGCGTACAAGCGAGAGAGCGCCAAGCAGCGTCTGTTGGTGCATAAAGCCAAAGTCTGTGAAACTCGTCTTCTCTTTGTCGCCAGCGCCCTGAAGCAGTTGTTCGCCGATCCGGGACTCATGGCCATTCTCCAGGCAGCCAAGCTGGCCACTCTGCCGCAGTTCCTCGCCGACCATGTCGGCCGAAAGGGAGCCTGACATGGCCGACGCGGTCCAGATGGCGTTCAACCCTGAGGGCATGATGGTGCCGATCGGGCAGATCCTCCCTGTTCGCACCGTCCGCCCCGAAATGCGAAAGGGGCAGCAGTACCAGCGACTGTTCGCGTCGATCCGCGAGCTCGGCGTGATTGAGCCGCTGATCATCTTCCCGCAAGACTCGTCCGACGGGCGTGACCGTCGCTATACCCTTCTGGATGGTCACTTTCGGCTCGACGTGCTCAAGGAACTCGGGCGTACCGAGGCGTTCTGCCTCATCGCTAAGGACGACGAGGGGTTCACCTACAACCACAAGGTGAACCGCATGGCCCCTATCCAGGAACACTTCATGATCCTCCGGGCGCTCGACAACGGGGTGACGGAGGAGCGGATCGCCGCGACGCTGAGTGTCGACGTGAAGTCCATTCGGATCAAGCGTGACCTCCTCACAGGGATCTGTCCCGAGGCCGTGGTGCTGCTGAAGGACAAGAACGTCACCACCAAGGGCCTCCGCGAGCTCAAGCGGGCCGTGCCGATGCGGCAGATCGAGATGGCGGAGCTGATGGTGGCGGCGAACAACTTCTCGACCGACTACGCGATGTGCCTGTTGGCCGCGACACCCGAGAAAGACCTCATCGACACCGATAAGAACAAAGTGCTGCCGGGGATGAAGCCCGAGGACATCGCCCGGATGGAGCGCGAGATGGAGCTGCTCGGACGGGACTTCCTGATGATCGAGGAGTCCCACGGCAAGAACACACTGAATCTGGTGCTGGCTGTGGCGTACCTTCGCAAGCTGCTCGATCACGCCGGGGTCGTCAAGTACCTGTCCCAGCGGCATCCGGACATCCTGGGAGAGTTTCAGAAGCTCGCTGACGCCCCGGACCTGAAGTCTGCTTCCTGAACGAGGTTGTTTGAAACAGGGGCCGCGGCCTCCATCAACGGACAACAACTGCTACCCTGCTGCATGGCCCGAGCAATCCGTGCCGCCAGCATTCCTGATCCGCTGCCCGAGGTCATGACCATCACGGACCTCGCGCAGTATCTCCAACTGTCGAAATCGTCGCTGTACAAGCTCGTGCAGAGCGGCAAAGTCCCTGGACAGAAAATCGGTAAGCACTGGCGGTTCCACAAGGGCGTGATTGACCGGTGGTTGTCCGCGGCGGAGTCACACGTAACGCCACCACTAGCGCGAGGTGGCACGGGTCGAGGCCGACGCCCATGACCCAGACCTCCGTTCCCCAACTGGCAACGTCGATTCTCAGCCGATCGCCCTGGGCGCGGCGGTCCACGCCGTGGTCCTTGGTGGAGCTCAAGCTGAATGAGGCAGAGTGGCGTGAGGTGCATGACTGCTTTCGGACGCTCACCCCCGACGCGTGGCACAGAGCGATCGCCGGCCTCGCGCCGGCTGCAACCGTCGCTGAGCAGACCGTCACAGGGCAGCCCCTTTACGGCTTCTACTTGCTGCTGCTGATCTCAGAGACCGCACGGCGAAATGCCTGGGAGGGCAGTCTGTGGGCGCAAGTCCGCCGATCCCTTTCGACAAACACCGCATTGACCCAGCAGTTGTTTGACGCCAGCGGACAGCCATCCACACCAACCAAGATGATGATCGAACGTGCCGCTCGGCGGTTCGGTCTGAGACATGCCTTTGACATCCCTACTGACGAGGGTCCGGGACACCAGTGGTACACCACGGTCTTCCTGCAGTTCGGTTTCTCAGTGCGGGGCTTCACGAAGAACGCTCCACTGTGGGGTCGCAACATCAACCTTCCCAAGTCGGTTCGTCTACTGCTCGGCCACGAGGCCAATCCGGGCGCGCTCGGAAAGATGACGTCCCCCTCGTTCAACGAGCTCTGGCAGACAATTCGTCTTGCGGCCAGAAAGGTCCTTCCGAGAGCGGACGCATTGCGACGCCTGGAGGCCTCTCCGTGGATTCCACCAGGTGGCGCGAGCGAGCTGCTGGATGCGATTGAACGCACCGACTGGTCGGACCTTGAGAACACCTCGACGACGAGTGCTTCAGCCGAAGACATGCCGAGCGATACGTTCATCGGTCGCCACTGGTGGTCCTTCCGGGGCGGAATCCCGCAGGTCCTTGCGGAGCTGTCCGGCTTGGCTGCGCTGGAGCTTTCGCAACCGTTCTACGACATCCTCATCGACGGAAAGCGGATCGGACGCTTGCTGACGGCTGACCAGTCTCTGCGGCTGATCGGCGCTCCGCAACACGTTGTGAGCCCAGCCGAGTTTATTGTCAAGATACCGAGTCCCCTACGCCCACAGCTCAGGGCATCTCTGCTTGACCCAAGCGGCGCAGCTCGCGCCGAACAAGTGCTCTCTCTTTGGAGCACGGAGTCCGCAGTTGCTGTAGTCGTCCCGGGCGATTCCAGCAGTCGAACCGTTGAAACGGGGGAGTCGCTCCCCGTGTCCGGCCCGGTGCTGATCATCGCCGACCAAGCTTGTCGTGCAGAACCTCCCGCCGAATGCCTCACGCTCGATGATGGACGCTCCGTCGCATACATCATGACAGCGGAGGTGGCTCGCGCTACACGCATCATGCTCGCCGATACGGTCGCCTGGCAGAGCGAGGCGTCGATTGGCAGAACGACAAACGGCACGTTGCAATTGCGCGTAACGCCCCACGCCCGCGGACACTTCCGCGAGGGTGATGCGGTGGAGATCACAATCGAGGCGATCGGGGGCCTTACGCCGACTGCCGTGTGGTGCGGCGGAAAGCCCCACGTGCCGACTCGCTCGGCTGCAGGCGCGGCGAGCTTCCGGGTCAGCTATCTGATGGGAGGTGTCCCCGGCGAAATCGAATTGCTCGTCGTGCTGACCGGCCCAGGAGGCCAGATTGTTGTTCGGCGGATGAGGGAGCAGATTCCAGTGTCTGGTCTGTTTCGCTTTGTGAAGGGGCAAATCAAGAGTACTGAGTTGGATAGACCGATTACGCGGGGGAGCCTGCTTCGGGGCACCTACTTCTTCATGCCACCCGACACCGAGGACAACGATCCAGTTGATCGGCGCGAGTGGTTCGTCTTTGAAGGCACGCGGCCACTCGCGCGATTTCCCGCTCGTGCCCAGCCACGCTTTCCGGTGGTTGGGCTGGGAGCTCCGCTGCGCGTCCAACGCGGCCCGCTGAATGCGCGTCGCGAGATCGCCCTTGCGCCCGAAGTAGTTGATTTCGGTGAAATGCGGCCAACGCATAGCTTCGAGCCAGACAATGACGGGGCCATCTCTGTGCAAGTCCAGGATGCCCTTCTCGACCGTCTCGATGAGTACCGCTGCGTTGTTTGGGACGCATCCGGCACACTCTCGTCCGGCATCATCGCAGATCAGGGCGCGGCAGGTGCAGATGGCTTTGTCACTATCCGCCTGTTTCCAAGCGTCGCGTGTCCCGCTCCCGTCGCTGTTGCGCTGTGCTATCACGGCCTGCGAGTCGGAGCAGGATGGACTAAGTCGTGGTTCACATGGATACCCGCCCTCGTCGCTCAACGTGCTCCGCTTCATGCAGCCGCGATACTGCGCTGGTTCCACTTGCCGGTGCTGTCTCCGAGGGCTCAGGATCAAATCCGAACCACGCTGCTGGAGGCGGCTCCCGCAGATCTCATTCGCGGCTGGAGCGTTCCACTCGAGATCCTGACTGATGACAAAGAACTTACACTGATGCTACCCGACGAGGGCCTGATTCAGGCCGGACTGTCGGATTCCGCGTGGTTCGGCGCACTTCGAGGGATCACGGCCGACTGGGGTCCGCGCCCGGATGCTGTGGAGCGTTTTATCGATGCGCTGACCAGCGATCTTCATGGACACGAACTTGAACCAACGCCGCTCATCGCCACCACGCTTCGATTGCTCCGCCTGCACCCCCATCTGGCGCTCCGCTCGCTTCAGACGTACGCGCTCTCTTGCCTGAACCGCAACGGCATCAAGCGCCTTGAGGAGGATCTAGCGCTTCAGATCGCTGGCGTGCCAAACACCCGGGAAGTGGGACTCGTCGTCGCTGAGCTTGCCGAGCAGGGCTCTCGCTCACTGTCCGCTTTGTTAGCCCAGCCAATCGACCCCGTGTTCATTCGGGAAGCCAGTCGGAACCGGCCCGCAGAGCGCGATGGAGAGCGTGCGTGGACCCATGGCGGACGGCCTGTGTCCGCCCAGGAGTTGCTGTGCCAGATTGATACCGGTCGTCGACTCCTCACCCTCACAGCGATGGGATACAGCTAGAGAGCCGCCATGTCACAGTTGGATGCACTTCGTCTTGTCCACTCGCTGCGAGAGCGTCTCGTGGAGTTCTCCATTGAGGAAAGCTACCTTCGCGACGACCGCCTGCGCGACATCATGCGGCGTGTCTGGAGTGGCCCACCGGGCAGTGGCGGGCTCCTTTCGGATGTCTGGGTCGAAGCTGCATTTGGCGCTCGCACGGCGGACAAGGCTCCGCGCACACTTGTGGAACTTGCAGACGCAGGTGAGTTTGCTCGCGACCTTGTGGAGCATCTTGACGCGCGAGGTGCCGTGCCGCGAACTCGTCCACTCTATTCCCACCAGCTGGCAGCCATTCGAGCGGCCAAGGCAGAAGGGGACGAGCGGCCCGCGGTGATGGTGACAGCGGGCACGGGTGCCGGCAAGACGGAGAGTTTCTTGCTCCCGATCCTGCATGAACTGTGGAAACAGCGCAGAGTCGCAGGCGAGTCGGGCGTGCGTTGCATCGTGCTTTATCCGATGAACGCACTCGTCAACGACCAGGTGGATCGACTGTACTCCTGGCTCCGCAACCAAAATCGGGTGACGCTCTTCCATTTCACGAGCGAAACTCCCGAAGATCATGCAATGGCCAATCGCATTGGGGTTCCTCGATGGGAACCATGCCGGTTCCGTACTCGCCGCCAGGCGAGGGGACTAGAAACCGCCGACGGCCGAAAACTCGCGCCTTCTGACCGTGGGACTGTGCCTGATGTATTGATCACCAACTACTCGATGCTCGAGTACATGTTGTGCCGTCCACAGGATGCGGTCCTCTTTGGTCCAGCGCTCCGGTCGCTCGTGCTCGATGAGGCACACCTCTATACAGGCACACTCGCGGCCGAGATCTCGCTCCTTCTGAGACGAGTGCTGGCGAGGTGCGGCGTACCCTCCAGTCGCGTGTTGCAGATCGGCACCTCCGCAACGCTTGGGGAGGGAGATCTGGCTGAACTCGGGTCTTTGGTGTTCACGAAGCCGCGCGAAATGGTCAGGGTGGTGCGCGGTGAGAAGCAGCGCCCGTCGTTTGCTCAGGCGGTTGATGCTGTCGCGTGCGGCCATCTCGCATCACAGCGGGCCGCGTTGGCGGCGCTCAGCGGTCACGTTGTCCCCACGATGCAAGTAGCCGGGGACGGAGAGCCGGAACTCAAGGTCGATCACGACGATTGTGCTCGGCTGGCCGAGTCGCTCAGCACGATCGCAGGCGGAGCGACTGTCCGCGCTGCCACGAACGAATGCGCGGGAAGGCCGGCAGTACTGCTCCACATCGCGCTCACCCAGTCGCCCATTGTTCACAAACTTGGGTCCTTGCTTTGGGATGAGCCTCGACTGTCGCTGCTCTCTCTGGCTGACCGTCTTTGGGGCGATCGGGGCCCGGAATCCATCGAGGCCACGGTGACGTTGCTCAGGCTCAGCGCGTCGGCGCGGCTGCGTGCGGCCGAACTCCCGCTCGTGCCACACCGTCTCCATGTTCTGTGCAAGAGCCCTGATGGCATGGTGCTCTGCCTGAACTCCGCGTGTTCGGGGCCGGCCGAGGCCAAGCCCGAGGGCTGGGGCGCACTGTCAACAGGCTTCACAGACAACTGCCCGCACTGCGGATGTAGAACCGTGAGCCTGGTACGGTGTGAGGAATGTGGGGATGCCGCAGTTGCCGGCATTCAGACCGATGACTTCCGCCTGCGTGCAGCCACGCCGGACGAACTAGCCGCGGCCCGTGACACCACGGATGGACACACAACCGGCGTGCTCATGTTCTCACTCCAGGCCGTACCGCCCGGCGTGCAAACACACTGGCATGTCAATTTGGACACCGGCGAACTGGGGGGAGCCGCTGCCCGCACACGTGCATTGGCGGGGCGGACCGCCAGTACGGCCTGCCCAGCCTGCTCCACTGGGGAGACAACCGCTTTTGAACCCATAGTTGGTCCTGTGTCGCTGACCCTCTCTGTGGTAACGGAAACCGTGCTGGCTGAGCTGCCCGAACACCCGTCGCCTGACCGTCACAATCTGCCGGCGCGGGGACGTCGCCTGCTCGCATTCACAGACAGTCGCCAGGGCGCTGCGCGGCTGGGTCCGCGGCTGACGGGCCAGCACGAAACCCAAGTGCTGCGCGCGGCGATCGCTCGGGTCGTGGGGGCGGCGGGATCAAGCGCAGAGCTCTTGCAGTATCTGGAGGGACGAATCGACGACCTCGAGGCTCGCCTCCGCAGCGCACCGCCACAGGTCGCAGCCGCGATCCGCCGCGATCTGTCCCAGGCACGTGCGGACCTTTCGGCCGCACGCGACGGCATTTCGGTTTCTGACCTCGTAGAACGCCTGCGCGAGGCACCACAGATCAAAGAGCTTCTCGATCCGGACACGGCCGAACGGCATCAACACTCTCCGGACCACCAATGGTGTTCGGCAGACTGGTCGAACAACGCCGACGCCGTGCGAACGACACTGCGTCGCCGGGTATGCGAGGAACTTGCCATTCCCCTTCGTCCCCATCGCGCCACAAGCGATGAGGCCCAGGGTCTGATTGAGATTCTTCTCCCACGGAGTGATCTCTTTGCGATCGATTCGAGCTCCCCATTCCGGCTCACGCCTCCATTTCAGGCGCTTGAACGCACGCTGTCGACAATGCCTCGCACTCTCGATGAGGGCCTGCGTCGAGATTGGCGGCCGTTTGTCACAGAGCTTGTGCTCGATCTGCGCCGCAACATGGCTGCCACGCTCGGCGAAGGGGAAGAGGTCGACGAGGACTTCGCGCGAGAACTGGTCGGCACCGTCGCCGTGGCAGGTCTACACCTTACGCGAGCGGCATTCGTCGGCGAGACGGAGCGATCGGCAAGGCTGGCTCGGGTGGCCGAGCTTCTTCGTCGCGCCGGTGTCGCCGAAGAGCGCTCGCTGGAAGCCGCCAAGGAACTCTTGGGAGGCGTGTTTGATCTGCTCTTGCTTGGTGCCCGCGGGGCCGGCGGCACGGGTGAACTGCGATGGCTTGAGGCGAATGACGAGGGCGGGATTCGTTTGAATATCAGCGAGCTCTGTGTCCGCCGGCCATCGCGACTCTTCTTCAGCGCGGCGACCGGACTGGTCTATCCCCGTTCAGTCCTTGGCCAAGCGCTATTGCAGGGTGTCCGAGATCTTCAGCCCGTGATGTTCGACGAGGCTATTGCCACGCCGCGGCTGGCACGGCGGCGGCATGAACTGCTCGGGGTTGTAGCGCCGCGGACGGATCTCTTTGCTATGGGCCTCTGGGGTGAGGAACACTCCGCGCAGCTCTCCCCACAGGAGAACCTCCGACTGCAGAACCTCTTTCGGGCGGGAGCCCGGAATGTCCTGAGTTCGACGACGACGCTCGAGCTGGGCATCGATATCGGTGGTCTCGCCGGAGTGTTGTTGACGGATGTGCCGCCGGGCGTCGCCAACTACTTGCAGCGCGCCGGACGGGCTGGCCGGCGCACAGACGGATCATCTATCGTGGTCACGTTCGCTCGCCCGCGTCCCTTTGACCGAGAGGTGTTCCAGCGCTTTGACCGGTACTTGTCAAAGGCACCGCCTACGCCCAATGTGTTCCTTGATCGTCAACGCATCGCGGTCCGGCATGCGCACGCGTTTCTCTTGGGCGAGTTCTTCCGCGCGGTGTACCCATCCAACACCCATGTCGGTGCGATGACCGCATACCGCCTGATGGGTGAGTTCTGCGGCGTGCCTGCGACCAGAAATTGGGACACGAAGTCCGACCTCGTGCGGCCGGATGCAGTTCCCGCCCGACCGGCGATTCCGCTGACGCCCAGACCCACCTGGTATCCAGATGCTGCTGATCCTGCACCCCTTCGTGGAGTCTTCCAGCATTTTCTGGAGCACTTGGCGCTCGATCCGAACCACCGGACCAGAACTGTGTTGCTCTCGCTTCTCGCCGGCACTCCGCTCGAACCGGCGCTTGGAACGCCTGGGTCGGACGCGATGTCGGAGTTCATCCGAGGTGCGGGCCAGCGTCTTGACGAGGCCGACGCCGACTGGCGTGCTCTTTACGGCGAGATGTATGACTCCTGGCAACGCATCGATGCACGCGACTCCAGCGCTGCCGGGCTCTCCAACGCACTCCACCGCAATCTGGAAGCGATGTACACGACGACCACGATCGAGGCCCTCGCGGACGGCCAGTACCTACCGCGCTACGGGTTTCCTGTCGGTCTGCAGCGTCTCGCGGTCTGGGCCCCGGACGCTAAGCGTCCGCAGAGTGTGCGAGAAGAGGACCGCTATCGATTGGAGCGAAGTGGCATGCTCGCACTCCGGGAGTATGCGCCCGGAGCCACGCTCGTGGTCGGTGGCAATGTCGTTCGGTGCAGGGGGCTAATGAAACACTGGACCGGAGTCGATAAGCCTGAAACGCTGGGGCTCCGCGGCCGCGGCCTGATCGGACCTCAAGGACGATTTGTCTATCGCATCGGCGAAGGGGACCTTCCGGATGCGTTTCCGTCGTCGGGCGAATCGACACGCTTTGGCCATCGATTCGACCTTCTCTTCCCTCGCCATGGGTTCTCCACCGCGTGGTGGGACAGACCCGCACGTTCGCGCTCTCTGGAAGATCCGGTAGGCAGCGTGCAGATGGCCTCGTCAGCAGTGATCGAGTCAAACGACTGGGACAAGGTGTGGACAGACTTTGCGGGCGTGAGTGGGCTGGTGGCACGCTACAAGGAGTGCGGGGAGCTATTGGTTTACAACCCGGGAAATCGGGCTGTGGATCCGGAGGGGCGTCCTCGCTTCACCGGCTTTGCGATCTGCACACGCTGCGGGTTTGCAGAGGTCGAGCGAAAGCCAGACGGTCAGGGTCGCATCGATCTGCCGAGCTCCTTTGACCGCCATCGCCCGCTGCGC
Organism: Planctomycetota bacterium; assembly: GCA_023432465.1. GTDB lineage: Bacteria > Planctomycetota > Phycisphaerae > Phycisphaerales > UBA1924 > JAHBXL01. The sequence continues at coordinate 44,615 of JAEYUO010000095.1, forward strand.
CGGATGGAGCGAAAGTCCAGTTGCTGGCAGGGCATCGAAGGTGCACCGGTCCTCCGGCACCAGGTGCTCGCGGCGCGGCAAATCACCGATGTACTAGTGCTGGAGTTCGGACAACGAACGGCTCCCCCGAATGCGCAAGTTGTCAAGACGGTGGCAGAAGCCCTCCGCTTGGCCGGCGCTCGCTGCCTCCAGCTCGATCCGCGCGAGCTCGGGGCCAAGTTCCACCCCGTCGCAGACGGGGGATTCGGCATTGTGCTGTTCGACTGCCACCCCGGCGGCGCAGGGCATGTGCTCGAACTGGCGAACACTGGCGAGCGGTGGCTATGGCAACACTTGATCGACGTGTTGTTCGTCTCTGACGAGCATGATCAGCGCTGCCGCTCTGGCTGCCTTGATTGCCTCCGCACCTTTGGCGAACCCGGAGATCTGGACGGAATAGAACTGGATCGACCTGGCACGCTTACTTGGCTGCGGGGCTTGCGCGGGGGATAGCCTGTTCGCGTCAGCACTGGAGCAGAGAGCGCGTATACACACAGCCGTCAGGACGTGGCAGATTCGTAGGAGCCCAAGCAGCATGGCAGACATCCAACAGTTCAAGGGGTTTGAGCTGCCGACCGCTCACGACGTTCCGATCTGGCGGTACATGTCACTAGAGAAGTTCGAGGCCCTGCTGCAGTCACAGTCTCTCTACTTCGCAGCCGCGACTCAGTTCGACGATCACTTCGAAGGCGCAATCTCCAAGGTGGACCATCGGGAGCGGCTGGCCAGAACGGCGGCGATCAACCCCGATCTGGTCAAATACGATCCCGGCGTGAGTTCGGCTTTCAAGCAGTTGCGCCGGCTAACAAAAATCAACTGCTGGCACATGAACGAGCACGAGTCGGATGCGATGTGGCGACTCTACACTGCGACAGGGCAGGGAATCGCGGTGCGGAGCACGATCCGGCGGTTGACTGAGTCGCTGTCTGACTACTACGCCGAAAACGCGAAGATGCCGGAGACCATTTGGTTGGGCGCTGTCCGCTATGTTGACTACAACACCGCGAAGATACCGGATGACCTGATGCTCGGCAGGTTCTTCTGCAAGCGGCTCAGCTTTGCTCACGAGCGTGAATTGCGAGCGGCTGTGTCACTGCGCATGGCCGAGGAATTCGGGGTGCGCGTGCCGGAGAATGGAATCGAGGTGCGGGTGTCCCTTGGGAGTTTGGTTGAGGCGGTGTATGTTGCGCCCAAGGCACCACAGTCCGTCGTGGACGCAGTGCGGAAATTGCTGGCCGCGAATGGCCTCAAAGTGTCCGTTCGGCAGTCGGCACTTGATGACCCCGCGCTCTACTAGAGTGCCTTCAGCTTGAACGCACGACGATTACGGCACAGGTGTGTTTGCATCTTGCAGGCGATCATCGTCGCCCAGGAGAATCGCAGCGCGGCGGAGCGGTGTTGTGCATCGGTTCGTGTCGCGACCTCCCGGTTACTCATTCCATAATCACCAAAGGGAGCGTGCTCGCCCGAGACCCCCTCTGGGACGCTGAAAACGAGGTCTCTGGGGGTCTCGGCGGCTTACCGACGGCCGTTCATGCAGTGGATTGAACTCCCAGACTTTGTCGCGCCGCCGCTATGTCTAACCGGGTCTCTCTATCGCGTCGGGTTACCGCTACGCGCCCACTATTCCCAAGCCGGTTGCGAAAGCAGCCGGCTTTGTGGTTTTTGGGCCGGGCCGATGAGAGACACCCCCGCGTGTTGGCCCCTTCGGGCCCCGTTCCCGCGTCCGTGGGGGCGGTGGGCCAACGCTCCCCAACCGTGACGCGGTCTCTGGTCTGGACGCCGGGATAACCGGCTCGGCCGCCCGGCGGGCGCGACTTCGCCCGAATCGCCCCGAAGTCTCTGCCGCTCGCCGAGAGACACCCGCCGCGGTGAAGTCTCTGTTCGATCAGGTGAGCGGGTTTGACGGGGTTGATCAACTGCAAGGGCTGCTCGCGACATTGATCCAATCGATGCGCTGCGGTGAAGCGGGCGCGCACCGTTGGTACGCGGCGTCATAGGTCACCCGTGGCGAGGTCGCGATGCACGCGCGTCGCCTTGGAGCGACCCATGCCACGAGCGAGCGACGACAGCCGGCGCAACCCCGAAGCGATGACATCCGAAGAGCGGCAGGACGAGATCTCGCGCATCCTCGCGCGTGGTCTCGTGCGTGCGGTTCGCATCGAGCGGGACGCCGCATCGCGGGTGTTGCGCGAAGTTGAAGAAGGTGCCGCGACATGCCTTGAACTTCCGAGCGATCCGAGCCTCACTGTGGCGACGCGATCCAAATCCCGACCGGCGGGTGAAGGAGACGCGTGATGGAGACACCAGCCACAGGAGGCCGCATGAAGCATGCGACGGCAAGACGAATCGAGGACGAGATCGACTCTCTCAAAGACATGTCCACCAACGAGCTCGTGGAGCGGTTTGTCGAGCTGCACGGCTACCAGACGCGGACCCGCCACCGGACGTACCTGATCCGCAAGATCGCCTGGCGGCTTCAGGCCAACGAGGAGGGTGACCTCAGCGAGCGGGCGAGGAAGCGGGCCGCGGAGCTCGCGGACGACGCTGAGGTTCGGGTGATGGCCCCAAAGACGCTTGTCACGCCGCCACAGACGGGGCGGTCCGCCACGGTGACGCGGGGACTCGACCCGGAGGCGGAGCGTGACCCGCGTGTCCCGCCGCCCGGCTCAGCGATCGTCCGCGAATACCAGGGCCGGGCCATCCGGGTGCTGGTGCTCCCCTACGGCGAGGGCTTCGAGTGCGACGGCGAACGGTTCAAGACGCTCAGCGGGGTGGCCAAGCACATCACCGGGAGCCACATCAACGGGTTCCGGTTCTTCCGGCTCGGCCAGGACAGGAGCACGCGATGAAGGTACGCAAGCGCGATCGACCGAAGGAGGCTGCCGCCCCGGGCAGCCGCATGCGGTGTGCCGTGTACACCCGCAAGTCCAGCGACGAGGGGCTCGACCAGGAGTTCAACTCGCTCGACGCCCAGCGCGAGAGCGCCGAGGCGTTCATCGCCAGCCAGAAGACCGAGGGGTGGGTCTGCCTGCCAGACCGGTACGACGATGGTGGCTTCTCCGGCGGCAGCATCGAGCGGCCGGCGCTCGGGCATCTGCTCCGCGATATCGAGGCGGGAAAGATTGACTGCGTCGTGGTCTACAAAGTTGACCGGCTCAGCCGGTCGCTGATGGACTTCGCCAAGATCATGGAGGCGTTCGACCGCAAGGGCGTGTCGTTCGTCTCGGTGACCCAGCAGTTCAACACGACGAGCTCGATGGGTCGCCTGACGCTGAACATCTTGCTCTCGTTCGCGCAGTTCGAGCGGGAGATCATCGGCGAACGGATCCGGGACAAGATCGCGGCCCAGAAGCGCAAAGGCAAGTGGGCCGGCGGCGTGCCGGTGCTGGGCTACGACGTGGACCGCTCCGGACCGAGCCCACGGCTGGTGGTGAACGCCCGGGAGGCGGTGCGGGTCTGCGGCGGAGAAGGGCAAGTTCGCCGAGGACTACATGCTGCGTTATCTCCTCCCCGCCGAGTCTCGCGACAGCCCATCGCTGGTCAATGTAGCGGGGTTTGCGGATCCAACGAAGTACTTCCTTCGCGTTAAGGTGCCCGGGGCGGACGAAAGCCGTTCCTTGCCCGTCGATCTTATCGAGACATTCAATCTGCTATTGGGCATTCGTGTTTCCCACATCGCAGCGCCGAAGGCATTCCAAGCAGAGTTCGCCCGCGACTCAGAGAAGCGGCTCGCGGTTAAGGGGCGTATCAAGGAAGTCTCCGACGGTCGATGGTGGTTCCGTACCGTCCGATCCCGACGCTCCAGGCTCCGTCAGCCGACCCGACATCGCGCGAGCGATATCTGTTCGACCACCGCGTCAGTCTCAACTGGTATCCGCGGGTGAAGGCGGTAAGGGCACGGGGTATCGCCGTCGAGGACGACCACGCCGACTTGAACAGCGCGAAGCTGACCAAGGAGCATGTCGCACTGCTCGATCTCGATGCGATCTACTTCGAGCTGCTGCGGTTCAAGGCCGAGCGAGGTTGGAACAATCTGAATATCACCCGCGGCAGCATCGCGAGTCTTCTCGCCAACACCGAGTGGTACGACCTCCAGATCCCCGCGAGCGAGATGGCGTTCGACTCGTTCGAGCGGGTCCGACTCTGGCAGGAGATCGCGATCTCCCTGCTGAAGAAGTACTGCGATCGCTACTACACCTTCCGCAAGAGGGAGTGGGAGCTGCCGCATCTCGAATACCAGCTGCTCTCTCCGGACGACCCGAATTTCGCGGGGTACTCCGACGGTGACGAGGAGCACTTCTACCGGGTGCTCGTCGACCAGTCCCGAGAGGACATTATCGCAGACATCGAGCGTCTCAAAGAGGCCATCGAGGCCAAGGTCCGCTTCTGCGAGACCATCAAGGAGATTGAGGAACGGTTGTCGGACGAGGCCGTGACGCTCGACTCGTTCATCATCTCGACGACGCCGGCTCCCCTGGTTCGCAACAGGTGGGGCAAGACGGACGAGTGGCTGGCAGCCAGGCACATTTTGTTCCCGGACATCGATGCTGATTATCCCGACAGGTTCCTGGCTCCGTTATCAGTCCGGGCCGGATGATCGTTGCTTCGGGGTGCCAGCGAAAGATCGTGTACCGATACCGCCATTGCCAACACCATCTACGACTTGGTCGGGAACTTCACGTACGCCATCGATGACCATCTGGCTAGGACACGAACTCGCTCCGACCTGAGTGAGATCGCTCAGCGGGCCGCCGCTCAAAGCCTCACGGTGCTGGGTCAGGAGTATGCGAATACCCTCTTCGGGACAGGGCCGGACGCGGTTCAAGATGCATTGCGTCGACTGTCCACGCAGTCAGGATTCGCTCGCCTGACCCAAGACTTCTTCGGTCGTGTGGCGAGCGGCTTTCTCATCTATCACTTGAGCAAGGAGCTCTCGAACCATGTCGGGCCGGGCCGCAGGTTCGCCGACGTGTCCGAGCACAATGCATTCCTATCGGCGATGGAAGCGCATTGTCGAACCGCGTCGTCTGTGCTCAAAGAGTTCTCGGGAACCTGGTACTCCAAGCACAACTTTCAAGGCGGCATCACACCCCGGAAGAGTGCTGGCTTTGTCCGCCATGCTTTGGAGAAGGTCAGCGCTGCACTGACGCATCTCGGAGCGTCTGATGCCTCCTGACCCGCCCAAGCCGCATCTGTTCTTGTGTAACGGCGCACGCCTCTCTACCCGCCGAAAGCTGTGGCGTGAGCTAAAGGCTACAGAACTCATCACAGATGGTCCTGCAAGCAATGTCGTCATCAAGATCTCAGAGATCGCCAAGTCGTTGACGGCTAATGTGCCGAAGCGAGCAGCCGATCTCATCGAGATCGCAGCGGCGGTGTATGTCGCTGCTGTCGACTTCTTCGAGAACGGAGTGGTGAGCATCAACCTCCCCCTGGCTGAGCATGAGCTCGGTGCACGGGCAACCCGGACGACACATCCCCAGACCTTGGCGTGGTACAGCCAACTTTTGTCGGCAGTGTTCGAGCAGAAGTTCCAGGTTCGCAACGAATTCCTGTCGAAGACGAAGCAGGACGTGGTAGAGATCATCAAGCACGCAGGTCAGGGAGAGTTGATCGCTTCCAGCGTAAGTTGCATGCACACTCGGGAGACGACCAAGGCGAGCCCGCACTGTGGCGTGTGCTCACAGTGCGTATCGCGTCGCTTCGCAACGCTCGGTGTAGACGGCGGAACGTTAGAGCCATCGAGTCTTTATCGACACGATGTGCTGTCGGAGTCCCGCAAGCAAACCGAGGATCGAATTATCGCCGAGAGATTTCTCGGCTTTGCGCGCGAAATCGCTGCACTAGAGGGCTCTGCCGAGTTCGCCCAGCGGTACGCTGCCGAATTGGCTCGAGTCACCAGATTCATACCACTCGCCCCGACCGTGGTTATTGATAGCGTGTTTGACCTGCATCGTCGGCATGCCGAACAGGTCAACGCAGTGATCATCGAGGCTATGCAGGCGTCAGCCGAAGATCAGTATCACGGAAAGATCGCCGACGGATCCATGCTTGCGTTTGGCTTCGGCGCGAGCGGCGGTGATCACAAAGCTGGGCTACCCAAGGCGGCGCAGCCATCAGAAGCTGATGACGGATCACGCCCATCCCATCCACTGAGCAAGAACCAGATGCTGCTCCTCACGGTTCTCTCAGAGGCCAAATCGCTGATGAGCCAGGCCGACATGGTTGAGGCTACGGATGCCAAGGGCCATCGCCTCACGCGCAAGACCATCGGCGGCGAGCTCAAAGAACTTCGGGACCTGGACTTCGTGTGCTATCCCAAGGGCATGCGGTCGGGGGCTGCCATTACCCCAGGCGGTCGTTCGTATCTGGCGGAAGCGACGGCACACTAATTACCCACTATTTGCCCCTTGATGACGCGCTGAAGACGCCGTAACTACCCACTAGAAAACCAGATAAGCGGCACCATTCCTCCGACACCTAACGGCCAGGAGTCGGAAGCCGCATGACCCACACCAACCAACAGAGAGAGCCTGTCTTGCCCCGCTCTCGGGGGCCTCCGCGATGGTCGCGGCTACCGCAAGGTGCATGACCATCATCGTTGTCTAAGTCCATCATCAACTTCGCAACTGGCCGCGAAGCAGTGCCGTTCGGGTGTCGTCGTCAACGACGATTCCGCGAACCGCCGCTAAGCGGTCGGGCGCGATCCGTGCGCACTGATGGCGACACCCCAGGCGCTGCCTCCGGTCTCGGAGGCCCGTCATGGGTAACCCCAACCAGATTGTTTCTGACCCCTTCACCGCCACCCTCATCCGCATCAAAGCCGCCCAGCTCTGCCGGCGCACCGACTTCTCCTGGTCGGACCGCGACGACCTGACGCAGCAGATGCTGCTGTATCTGCTGGAGAAGGCCCATCTGTTCGATCCCGCCCGGGGGAACATCGAGGCGTTCGTCACGAACGCCATCGATTCTTGGGTGGCGATGGAGCTGCGATTCCGTGGCCGCCACAAGCGGCGCGGCGAGTACGAGGCGATCTCCCTTGAGGGGACGCTCGTCGAGTGCGACGGAGACGCCGCCCCGCTTCGCACGGTCCTCGGTCCTGCCGACCAGCAGCGCCGCCACCAGGCCGCCCCCGCTTGCCAGTTCGATACCGCCGAGACCGCTGAGGCCGTCGCGGCGGTCATGGCCACCCTCGACCCGAAGGACCGGGACCTGCTTCGGCTGGTCGCCGAGCACGGCAAGGCGGCGGCCGCGCGCGAGTGGTCGCGCCGGTCCGGCGCTGCGGTGAGCCGCCGGCAGATCCAGAACGCCCTCGAACGGTTCCGCGCCCGCTTCGAGGCGGCCGGGTTTGGGCCGGCCTGACCGCGCACCGGCGGCGGTGGCGGCATAGGTGACCCAAGAAGCGCCCCCCGACCACCGGTTCTCTCTCTTCCCTCCGGAGGCCCCGGCCCCTCGACCACGGTGTACGCCGCGGCTCGAGGGGCTGGGTCTCACGGGCGGCGGTCGGTGCGCCCGTGAAAGGAGCTCCTGATGTTGACCGATGTGTTTCGATTCCGATTCGCCTCCCCTGCCGCTCTGGCGGAGGCAGAGGCCACGCTGCACCTGTCGATCCTGGCCGCGGAGGGCCTCTTCGGTGAGGCCCGGACCCGCACCGATGTGTCCTACCACGCCGATCCGCCCCGCGCTGCGCTGCTGGTCGATGGCGGCTCGCCCTGCGGGGCGGCCGTGGTCCGGATCTTCACGGCATTCCTGATCAAGGAGTTCGGGGCCGACGGGTTCGCAGTCCGGCGGATGCCCTGCGGTGGGCCCAGGAGCGGTCAGGCCCGCGCACCGCAGGGGGTGGCCGCCTGATGAGCGCGATACCCCAGAACACAGACGACCTCCAATCTTGCCTCGCCCGCGTGCTCATCCGCGAGCCCGCCGAGGCCTACCACGCCCGTCGTGGCGATTGCCTGACCTCGCACCGGCTGGCGGAGTTCCGCTCGTGCCCGCTGCTGTTCCGGCGCAAGGAGATGGGGCTGATCCCGGATCGGGACAGCCACGCGTTCCTCGTCGGGCGGGCGGCGCACACGCTGATCCTCGAGGGCCGCGGGCGCTACGAGGCCGAGTACGCGGTCGGCGGGCCGATCAACGAGAAGACAGGCAAGCCGTACGGATCGAGCACGAAGGCGTTCGCCGAGTGGGCCGAGAAGCGCGGCAAGCCCGTGCTGGCCGACACCGACGCCGCGACGGTCGAGCAGATGGCCGCAAGCGTTCGCGAGCACCTGTTCGCCCGCGAGCTGCTGGCCGAGGGCGTCGCGGAAGGCGTCGTCCGCGGCCGGATGAACGGCGTGCTGTGCCAGGCCCGGTTTGACTGGATCAACCCCAAGGACGGTCGCGGGCTCGTTGATCTGAAGACCTGCGATTCGATCGATTCGTTCGAGTGGCACATCGACGCGTTCAAGTACCTGCACCAGCTCGCGTTCTACCGGGCGCTGCTCGCCGTCGTGAGCGGTGTCACGTTGCCCGTCCACATCATCGCGGTCGAGAAGCGCGAGCCGTTCCGCTGCGGCGTGTGGCAGATCGCGCCGCGGTGCCTTGATGCCGCCCAGGCCGAGAACGATCGCGCCATCGAAGAGCTCATCCGTTGCCGGGAGACCGGCCAGTGGCCCACGGGGTTCGAGTCCCTGCGGCTGTACGACCGCCTGCCCAACTGACCGTCGCACCAGGACACCCAGTCCTGAACCCGCACCACCAACCGCAAGGAGACCCATCGATCATGTCCGCACTCGCACACATCCAGAAGGGCCGCACGCTGATGCCGCGTCGCGTGATGCTCTACGGCGTCCACGGCGTCGGCAAGTCCACCTTCGGCGCGATGGCCGAGACACCCGTCTTCATCACGACCGAAGAGGGCACCAACGACATCGACTGCGACCGCTTCCCTCTCGCGACCAAGTACACCGACGTGCTCGGGGCGCTGTCGGCGCTTTACAGCGATGAGCACGGTTACCAGACGGTGGTCATCGACAGCCTCGACTGGCTCGAGCGGCTGATCTGGGCCGAGGTCTGCGCGAAGCGCGGCGTCGAGACGATCGAGGACATCGGCTACGCCAAGGGCTACATCTTCGCGCTCACCCAATGGCGCGAGGTCCTGGCGGGGCTCGACGCGCTGCGGACCGAGCGCGGGATGCAGGTCGTCCTGATCGCGCACGCCGCGATCGAGAAGTTCGCCAACCCGGAAACCGACACCTATGACCGCTACGTGCCCCGCCTGCAGAAGCAGGCCTCGGCGCTGATCCAGGAGTGGTGCGACGAGGTGCTCTTCGCCACCTACCGCGTCCACACGAAGACCCAGAGCGAGGGCTTCGACCGCAAGCGCACGCAGGGCATCGGCACGGGCGAGCGGATCCTCCGCACGACCGAGCGGCCCGCCCATGTCGCCAAGAACCGCCTGAACCTGCCCGACGAGCTGCCGCTGGATTACCGCGTGTTCGCGGCGATCGCGCGCGGCGAGGGCGATGCCGGCGCAGGCATCGAGAACGCCAACCAGAACGAGACCAACCAGACCACCCAAGAGCAAGGAGCCTGACCCATGGCAGACCTGAACGGATTCGACGCTGGCCAAGTGGAGCCCAATGCCGGCTTCGACCCCATCCCCGCCGGCAAGTATGTGGCCGCCATCACGGCCAGCGCCATGAAGCCGACCAAGAACGGCAAGGGCGAGTACCTGGAACTCGAGATGGAGGTGCTGGAGGGGCCGTTCAAGGGCCGCAAGCTCTGGGACCGCCTGACCCTCAAGCACCCCAACACGCAGACGGTCGAGATCGCCAAGGGCACGCTGTCGGCGATCTGCCGGGCGGTGAACGTGCTGCGGCCCCGCGACTCGGTCGAACTGCACAACCTGCCGGTGGTGGTCAGCGTCGCGATCAAGACTCGCGAGGACAACGGCAAGCCGACCAACACCATCAAGGGCTACGCCAAGCGGGACACCGGCGTCGCGCCGCAGCGCCCGATGGCGGCCGCCTCGGGAGGGACGCCGCCGTGGAAGCGCTGACCGCCGCGGCGGCGGACGACGGCGCGTTCGTCGTCGAGCTGCCGTACCCGCCCAGCGTGAACCACTACTGGCGTCGCGTCGGCGATCGGACGCTGATCAGCCGCGAGGGACGGAAGTTCCGCAAGCGGGTCTGCGCCCGGCTCGAGCGGCGAACGGAAGAGCCCATGTCGGGCCGGGTGGCGGTGCATGTCACCGCCCACCCGCCCGACCGGCGGCGGCGCGACCTGGACAACGCGATGAAGGCCCTGCTCGACGCCCTCGGGCATGGCGGGGTGTACGAGGACGACGGCCAGATCGATCGGCTCGAGATCGAGCGCGGAACGGTCGTGCCCGGGGGCAAGGTGGTCGTGCGCGTAAGCGTGCTACCGGGAGAGCGTGATGATGATCGACGGTAGGAAATTGGACCTATGGCTTAGAGGCCCGAAGCCGGGCGGCGATTTCATCCGCGGTTGGCAACCCGCCGGGGTACATGCGGCAACCCATGCTCGGCGAAATCGGCTTGGGCATCCCGAAGATGTCGTTTCCTCCGACAAGAGCGGTCGGGGTCGCATAGCCGCGGCGAAGGTCGTCCTCGGCCAGCGATTCTTGATCGATGTAGACCACCTGGAATCCGCCGACGGCCTCGGCAGCAGCCTCGACGCGCTCGGTGAACGGCGGCGTGTTGGGACATCCAGCAAAGCCGAGTACCTCGATCTTCACAGCGCCTCCGGGATCTGGAGCGGCGGCCTGCTGGCATCCCACAAGGGCGAAGACGAGACAGAGGCCGGCAAGGGTGCGTCGCATGGTCACATCGTAACGCCGCCCGGGCCGGGGGTATTCCAATGAGCCAACTCAGGCCCTACCAACGCGATGCGGTCGATGCGGTGTGGAACCACATCGCCACCAGCGATACGAACCCAGCCGTCGTGCTTCCGACCGGCTCGGGCAAGACCCACGTCATCGCCGAGCTGTGCCGCGACGCGGTCCAGAAGTGGAACGGGCGGGTGATCGTGGTCGCCCACGTGAAGGAGCTGATCGAGCAGGCGGCGGGCAAGCTGCAGGCCGTTGCGCCGGACCTGCCGGTGGGCGTGTTCAGCGCCGGGCTCGGTCGGCGGGATCTCGGGTACGCCGTGACGATCGCGGGCATCCAGTCGGTCTACCAGCGGGCGCACGATCTCGGTCCGCTCGACCTGGTCATCGTCGACGAGGCGCATCTGATCCCCCCGGACGGCGAGGGCATGTACCGCCGCTTCCTGGCCGACGCGCGGGACCTGTGCGACCACCAGCGCGTCATCGGTCTGACGGCGACGCCGTACCGCATGAAGACCGGCACGATCTGCGGCCCCGAGTCGGTGCTGCACGAGGTGTGCTTCGAGGCCGGTGTGCGGGAGCTTATCGTGCAGGGCTACCTGTGCCCGCTCAAGAGCCGGGCCGGGAAGGCGGTCGCCGACACCAGCGACATCCATGTGCGGGGTGGCGAGTTCGTCGCAGGCGAGCTCGAGGACCGCATGGACGAGGATGGACTGGTCGAGGCGGCCTGCGCCGAGGTCGTCCTCTCGACGGCCGACCGGCGCAGCGTGCTGCTGTTCTGCTCGGGCGTCCGGCACGGCGAGCACGTGGTGCGGGTGCTGCGCGAGAAGCACCGCGTCGAGTGCGGGTTCGTCGAGGGAGGAACACCAGCCAAGGAGCGCGACGCGCTGATCGCCCGCTTCAAGTCCGGCGACTTGAAATACCTGGCGAACGTGAACGTGCTGACGACGGGCTTCGACGCCCCGAATGTCGATTGCGTGGCGATGCTGCGCCCGACGATGAGCCCCGGGCTCTACTACCAGATGGTCGGGCGGGGCTTCCGCTTGGCCGAGGGGAAGACCGAGTGCCTCGTGCTGGACTTCGGCGGCAACGTGCTTCGGCACGGCCCGGTGGACGCGATCCGTCTGGCGGACACCAAGGACGCCTCGGGTGCCCCCCCCGACGCCCCCGCCAAGCAGTGCCCCGAGTGCGATGCGCTGATCCACGCGGCGTATGCCGTCTGCCCCGAGTGCGGGCACAAGTTCCCGCCGCGGCAGGTCAAGCACGCGGCGATCGCCTCGGACGAAGAGGTCGTCACCGGCTCGGAAGGCCCGGCACGGCGCGACGAGCGCGTCATCGAGGTCGCGTACTACGTCCACCACAAGCGCAACGACCCGCTGGCCAAGCCGACGATGCGCGTCGAGTACCGCATCGGCTTCAACCGCTGGGCCCGCGAGTGGATCTGCCTGGAGCACCCCGAGGGCGGATACGCACGCAAGAAGGCCGAGCAGTGGTGGCGAGAGCGGTCCAATGACCCGCCCCCGTCTTCGGTCGAGGAGGCCGTCGAGTGGGCGAACGCGGGCGCGGTGGCCCGGACCGAGCGCATCACGCTGGAGAAGAAGCCCGGCGACGAATGGGAGCGGATCGTCGGCTACGCGCTTGGCGACAAGCCGCCGCGTCTCGAGGATCCGGACAACCTGCCTGACCTTGGGCCTGAACACGCCCTCGCGGCGTACGGTTACAGCGACGACGAGGTGCCGTTCTGATGCAGGACGCGCCGCACCCATCTGATTCGCCCCATCGCAACGGCACGCTCGCTTCGCACGCGTCGGCCTGCGTGGCCGCGGGGCTCTGCGCCCTGCCCGCGATCCGCCGCGGCGAGGAGAAGCGCGTCGCCCTGTCCTCGTGGAAACCGTACCAGACGCGGCTGCCGTCTGGGGACGAGCTCGGTTCGTGGTTCAACCCCGATTCGTCGCCCAGTGCGATGTGCCTCGTGTGCGGCTCGGTCTCGGGCCACCTGGAGATGATCGACTTCGACAACTGGGACGGCGGCGGCGGTGAGGCCTTTGAGGCGTGGCGCGAGGCCGTCGAGGCGGCAGCGCCGGGGCTGCTGGAGCGGCTGGTCATCGAGACGACGCCGTCGGGCGGAAGGCACGTGGTCTACCGCTGCGAGACGCCCGTCTCGGGCAACACTAAGCTCGCCCAGCGCCGGATCGATGTCGACACCGACGAGCCGGTCGTCGTGGGCAGCAAGGAGTACGCACCGAGGCGCGATGCGTCGGGCGCGTGGGTCGTCACGGTGACCATCATCGAGACCCGGGGCGAGGGCGGGCTGTTCCTCTGCGACCCGTCGCCGGGCTACGAGGTCGTCCAGGGCGATCTGTGCGAGCCGCCCCTGATCACCGCCGACGAGCGGGATGTGCTGCTCGGATGCGCGTGGGCGCTGAACGAAACGCCCCAGCCAGTCGTCGACGGCGCTGTTGCGTCCTCCAACTCTTCGGCATTCCCGAATAGTTGCCTCTCCCGACCCGGCGACGACTTCAACGACCGGGGCGACCCGCGCGAGGTCCTGCTCCAGCACGGCTGGACGCTCGTTCGCTCCGGGGAGAACGAGCACTGGCGTCGGCCCGGCAAGTCGGCGGGCACGAGCGCGACGCTCAAGGACCGCGTCTTCTACGTCTTCAGCACCAACGCCGCGCCGTTCGAGGCGCACAAGGGCTACTCGCCGTTCGCCGTCTACGCGCTGCTCGAGCACCACGGCGACTTCGCGGCCGCGGCGTCGGCGCTCGCGACCGAGGGCTACGGCTCGCGCGAGCACACGACCGGCGTCGACCTCTCGGCGTTCATGACCGACACGCCGCCATCGACCGGGCCGCTCGAGCCCTGCCCCGTGCCGGTGGGCGAGCTCATCGCGGCGTACCCGCAGCTGCGCGAGCCCGTGATCCACGGCCTGCTCCGTGCCGGCGAGACCATGAACGTCATCGCCAGCCCCAAGACCGGCAAGAGCTGGCTCACGCTCGACCTGGCGATCGCCGTCGCCACCGGTCGGCCGTGGCTTGGGCGCTACCAGACCGAGGCCGGGCCGGTCCTGATTATCGACAACGAGCTGCACCGCGAGACCAGCGCCCACCGCCTGCCCAAGGTCGCGCAGGCCCGGGGCGTGGCGATGCGCGAGATCGCCGAGCGGATCTTCGTGGACAACCTGCGCGGGCGGCTGCAGGACATCTTCACGCTCGCGCCGTACTTCGAGGCCCTCGAGCCAGGGCGGTTCAAGGTCATCGTGCTCGACGCCTTCTACCGCTTCATGCCCGCCGGCGGCGACGAGAACGACAACGGCACGATGGCCAACATCTACAACCGGATCGACGCCTTCGCGGACCGTCTCGGCTGCTGCTTCGTGCTCATCCACCACTCGACCAAGGGCAGCCAGAGCGGCAAGAGCGTGACCGACGTCGGGGCCGGGGCGGGCGCACAGTCCCGGGCCACCGACACGCACCTCGTCCTGCGGCCGCACGAGGAGGACGGCGTGGTCGTGCTCGACGCGGCCGTGCGGTCTTGGCCGCCCATCGATCCGACCTGCCTGCGCTGGGACTTCCCGGTGTGGTCGGTCGACGACACGCTCGACCCGGCGTCGCTCAAGAACGAGCGGCCGGGCAAGAAGAAGGACGCCTCGCCCAAGGCGGACAAGCCCGCGGAGCCCTCGTGGGGCGTGGAGCGGTTCGTGGCGGAGTTCATCTCCGATGAGCCGCTGTCCCTGGCCGAGCTCCGTGAGCTTGTGAAGCCGGTCAAGGACCTGCCCATGCGACGGGCCGAGGACCTCCTCAGCATCGCCGAATCTCGCCAACTCATCGAGCGCCGCAAGCTGCCCGGACGAGGCGGGCCGGTTGGTTTCGTGCTGCCGGGATCCGAGCCAGAAGGAGGCGCATCGTGAGCCTCTCCGGATGCCGTCGAACCAACCAACTGCGCGCAAACCCGGTGCTTCTGTGCGCGCGGTTAGTTCGCTCGGGAAGCGCGAACCTCGCGCCCCCCGGCGATCCGGTGCGCGAGGTTCGGCACCCCCCAGGGGCCCAAATGGCCCTAAAAAAAAACCCGCCCCCACCCCCCCATACCCCCCCGGAGTGCGTGCGGCCAGTTGGCCGCCGCACCCGAACCAACCGCGCGCGCTTGGTTGGTTCGTGCGCGAGGTTCGAGGTTCGCGCGGTTGAGGCAGGGCGCGATCCGCGTCGTTGGCCCGTGTGGCGGCGAGACGTGGATGGCCCGACGGGCCAACTCTGCGGCCCGAACGCGACACGGCGAGACGTGGGCCACCTGGGCGGGACGTGGGCGCGCGGGGGCGGGTCGGCGCGGACGGCATAGGTACTTCCGAGGGGGGATGGCCAGCCGACGCCCGCGGGAACAGCCGCAATCCCCGACTGAGTTTGTTTCGCCTGTCCGGTCCGCCCCGCAAGCCCTCGCCCGTCCGGCCACGGGTCGCCCCACGTTGGCCCGTGTAGCGCCCGACGGCGGCCCCCCGATCCAACCCCCGATCCCGCCAACCGACCCCGCACGGGCGAACGTCGCCCGCCGGTCCGCCGGCCTGTTCACCCCGATCCCCAACCCCGAAGCACGGAGGCTCCTGCCATGAAGATCGAACTGCGTCCCCTCGCCGACATCACCCCGTACGAATACAACCCCCGGATCAACGATGGCGCCGTCGATGCCGTGGCCGCGTCGCTGCGCGAGTTCGGGTTCCGCCAGCCGATCGTGGTGGACACCGAAGGCGTCATCGTCTGCGGCCACACGCGGTACAAGGCGGCGCTCAAGCTCGGCCTGGAGAAGGCCCCGGTGCATGTCGCCAAGGACCTGAGCCCAGCGCAGATCAAGGCGTACCGCATCGCGGACAACAAGAGCGGCGAGTTGGCCGAGTGGAACTTCGATCTGCTGCCCATCGAGCTCGGCGAGCTGCAGGCGATGGAGTTTGACCTCGCGTCGCTGGGCTTCGACGAGAAGGAGCTGACCAAGCTGCTCAACGCCGGCGGGAACGCGGGGCTGACCGACCCCGACGAGGTGCCATCGCCCCCCGATGAGGCGACCACGCGACCGGGCGACCTGTGGATCCTCGGCAAGCACCGGCTGCTGTGCGGCGACAGCAGCAGCGCCACGGATCTGGATCACTTGCTCGATGGACAGGTCATCGACCTCGTGAACACCGATCCGCCGTACAACGTGAAGGTCGAGCCGCGGAGCAACAACGCCATCGCGGCGGGCAACAGCTCGTTCAGCAAGCAGGCCGGGAAGACCCAGACCCACCACCAGAAACTCGACCTCGCTCGGCACCCGGAGAAATCCAAGCCGACCGGAAGCAAGATGCGGGCGAAGGACCGGCCGCTGGCCAACGACTTCGTCACCGACGAAGCCTTCGACGTGCTGCTGCTCGCGTGGTTCGGCAACGCGGCGCGGGTGCTCAAGCCGGGCGGGTCGTTCTACATCTGGGGCGGCTACGCGAACCTCGGCAACTACCCGGGACCGCTCGAGGCCTGCGGGCTGTACTTCAGCCAGGGGATCGTGTGGGACAAGCAGCACCCGGTGCTGACCCGCAAGGACTTCATGGGTGCGTTCGAGATCTGCTTCTACGGCTGGAAGGAGGGCGCGGGCCACAGCTTCTACGGCCCCAACAACGCCACCGACCTCTGGCACGTCAAAAAGGTCAATCCGCAGAGCATGGTGCACCTGACCGAGAAGCCCGTCGAGCTCGCGGCCCGCGCGATCCAGTACTCGTCCAAGCCCGGCGAGAACGTGCTCGACCTCTTCGGTGGCTCGGGCTCAACGATGATCGCCTGCGAGCAGCAAGGCCGGCGCGGGTTCCTGATGGAGCTCGACCCGCTGTACTGCGATGTGATCGTGCAGCGGTGGGAAGCGTTCACGGGGAAGAAAGCCGAGCGGGTTCCGGCGAACGCGGCGGAGCCAGTCGAGATCGGGAGTGGAGAGTGATGTCGCTACGACTCGGTCAGCAATTCGAGGTAGGCGTGGTAGGCGTAGACCCGGTCGCGCTGCTTGCCCGTCGTCTCGCGGAGCACGCCGAGCTCTTCGAGCAGATCGATGGCCTTGCGCGCTGGGGGCGCGGTGATGCCCAGCAGTTCACTGGCCCGCGGAACAGTCAGGACCGGGTTCGAGGGCAGCAGATCAAGGAGCTGCACGACCGTGATGGTTGCTCGTTCGTGGCGAACGACGCGGGCGCGGTCGCGACCCATGAGCGTGTGGATGGCCTGCGCGATGCGAACGCCGTCGGCGGCCGCGTCCCTGACGCACTCGAGGAAGAACGCTGTCCAGCCCTCCCAATCGCCATCGGTTCGCACCGCGGCGAGGCGGGCGTAGTACTCCTGCTGTCGGCGCTTGAACGCGACGCTCAGGTACAGAAGAGGCTGATCCAAGAGGCCCCAGTGCTCGACGAGCAGCGTGATCAGCATGCGGCCGATACGACCATTACCCTCGGCGGCCTCCATCGTGAAGACCGGCAGAAAGCTGACCACCGTGGTCGCTACGGCGGTCAGGACCGCGCTGCCAACCTCGGTCGTCGCGCGATAGATCGTTTCGATGGGCGGCTCACGAGTCGCGTCGTCCGCCGCGGCCTCGTCGAGCCGCCTGAGGATGTTCTCGCTGAGCACGATGCCCATGTCGACGATGGTGCCGATGGCGATCGCGATGCCCGAGAGCGCGACGATGTTCGCGTCGACGCGAAACAGCTTCATCCCGATGAAGGTCATCAGCACCGTGATCGGGAGCATCGCCCCAATGAGCAGGCTGCTTCGCAGGTGCATCACCATCACTACAACGACAATGATCGTGACCAGCACCTGCTGGGCGATCGCCGAGTTGAGTGTTTGGAGCGTCTCTCGGATGAGCCCTGAGCGGTCGTAGAACGGTACAATCGACACGCGGCTTTCGGTTCCGTCGGCGAGCACCTTCGACGGCAGCCCAGGGGCGATTTCGGCGATCTTGTCCTTCACCCTCTGGATCGTGGCCATCGGGTTCTCGCCGTAGCGAGCGACCACGACGCCGCCCACAGCCTCCTCACCGGCCTTCGTCAGCACTCCGCGACGAAGCGCTGGTCCGAGCGAGACTTTCGCGATGTCACTGATGAGGATCGGCTGCCCGTCCCGTGCGGTGATGGCCGCCTGCTCCAGGTCTTCAACCGATTCGATGAACCCGAGCCCGCGCACGATGTACTCGGCCCGATTCACCTCGATGGTCCGCGCTCCGACATCGATATTGCTCTGCCGGACCGCGCCGATGACTTGGCCGAGCGAGACGCCGGCGGCCCGCATCGCGTCGGGGTTCACATCGACTTGATACTCCTGCACGAACCCGCCAATGGACGCGACCTCGGAGACGCCCTGGACGCCTGCGAGCTTGTACTTGACAATGAAGTCCTGGATCGACCGCAGTTCGTGCGGGTCCCAGCCCCCCGTTGGCTTGCCCTCGGCGTCGCGTCCTTCGAGCGTGTACCAGAACACCTGCCCCAGCGCCGTGGCGTCGGGTCCAAGCGCGGGCGACACCCCCGGCGGTAAGGTGCCCGACGGCAGCGAGTTGAGCTTTTCAAGCACACGCGAACGCGACCAGTAGAAGTCGATCCCGTCCTCGAACACGATGTAGATCGACGAAAACCCAAAGACCGAATAGCTGCGAATGTCCTTCACGCCGGGGATGCCGAGCATCGCTACGGTCATCGGGTAGCTGATCTGGTCGTCGATGTCTTGCGGGCTCCGCCCGGGCCACTCGGTGAACACGATCTGCTGGTTCTCGCCGATATCCGGAATCGCGTCGACCGGCACCCGGTCGCGGGCCAGACCGCCGAGGTCCCAGTCAAACGGCGCAACGAGCACGCCCCAGAACAGTGTGCCGACCAGAAGAATCGCCACCACGAGCTTCTGCTCCAGGCAGAAGCGGATCAGCGCATTGAGTGGCCCGCGCGGTGCGGCTTGAGGATTGCGAGGCGCGGTGTCACTCATGGTCGTTACCCTCCGATGCACCGTTCATGGCATCACCACTGAGTGGCCCGAAAGACTCGCGGATCTCCCCGCACCGGAGCATGCTCACGCCGAAATACGGGTTATTGATCTGCTCGCCGCGCTGGAGCCAGTCGGCCCCCTTGTTGTCGAACGCCATTGGGCAGTGCGCGAGCTGCCATTGCTCGCTTCCTCGGTGCCCGAAACGACGCTGGAGCGCGATGACCGCCTCGCTCATGCCCTCGAACTTGGCTCGGGCGACCTCAATATCCGTGATACCCGGCTCGACACGCAGTCGGGCCGCGGCCCTTCGCCACTCGCCGAGCGGTTCCCCGACGAGTCCGGTTTCTTCGACGAAGCTGAGGGCTGTCCGTAGGTCCGCGGCTGCCTGAGAGAATCCTCCCAGGTCATCCGCAGCCAACGCCTCCTGTGCATCGAGGTATGCGGCATAGACAGGTTTCAGTGCGAACACGAAGCTGTCTGGCACGCTCACTCGCTCTGGCATGGTTTGGGTCGCACCACCCGCCATTCCGCCATGCCCCGCGTGCGGATCGCCCCCGCCTCCGCCGGGTGTCATCATGCTTGGCTTTGCGGCGATCTGCATCGCGCTGTCGACCCGGAACGCCCCGTTGACGACAACGCGCTCGCCCCGGCTGAGCCCTTCTCGGACGATATAGAAGTCGCCGGCTCGCGGCCCGAGCACGACTGCCCGGCCTTCGTAGGTTGGCCGCTCTGTATCGGGAACCTCGACATACACGACCGAGCGGGTCCCTGTGAACAGTACGGCCGAACGCGGGATGACCAGAGGCTCGGTCGCTGAGCTTGGGTCTCCAACCACTCCCAGCGACTCGGCCGGCACGAGGTCCATCCCGCAGACGTCGCATTGACCGGGCCCATCTTTGACGATCGTCGGGTGCATCGGGCTGACCCATCGCCCGGCAAGTTCATCGTTGACGACAGCGCCATCTTCGGAAAACCGCGTGCGAACGACGCCCGATGCGAACATCCCCGGCTTAAGCCCTCGGTCTGTGTTGTCCACGGCAACGCGCACTGCTGCTGTCCGCGTTTGCTGATCGATCATCGGTTCGATGAATGCGATGCGACCCTCAAAGACCTCGCCGGGAAGCGCCTCGACCGTAAAGCTGACCGACTGGCCCCAACGCAACAGCGGGAGCTGCGACTCGTACGCCTGCATGTCAATCCACAGCCGTGACAGGTCGGCGACCGTGGCGATGGCAGCGCCCGTCTTCACATAGTCTCCCTCCCGCACGGCCAGATGCGTGACAACGCCTCCGATCGGGGCATAGATGGGCAGGCGATCCGATTCGAAGCGGCCTTCCTCGGCCGCGGTGATCTGCTCGGAGGTCAGACCAAACAGCCGCAACTTCTCCCGTGCCGCCGTCAGCGTGTCCCGCGTTGCAGATCGCAGCAGTTCGCTGCCAGAGCGTGAATCAGCGGCCGCAGAGGCAACCTGTCGGAGCTCCTCGAAGGCCGCGAGCAACTCCGGGCTGTACACCTCGGCCATGTGATCTCCGGCCGACACCGAGACGCCGACATAGTTAACAAAGAGCCGTTCGATCCGCCCTGGGAAGTAGGCCGTCAGCCGTGCGACCGAGGTCTCATCGTAGGTGACTTTGCCATACAGCCGCACCTCGGCCGTGGGGAAGAACCGGCCGACAGGAGCTGTTTCGATACGGCTGAGAGCGGCTGCAGCCTCGCTCATCGTGACGCGCAGTTCATTCCCCTCGCCCTCATCCGCGGTGACCGGGATGAGGTCCATAAAGCAGATCGGGCACTTAGCATCTGGGTCAGGCAGGCGAACAGACGGATGCATCGAGCACGTGTACATCTGTGGTTGGCTCGCATCTTCGCCGTGCTCGTGGGCCTCCGCCGCCAGTTCAGTTTCGGGCTCTGGAGCCGGTCGGCCAATCCGATACCCGATCACGAGTGCCGCGATGATGAGCACGACAGCGATCCCCGCAGCGGTGTGCTTCCACACCCACACGATCGCGACACGGAGGCGTTGGAGAACGGTGCTCATGGCTGTACCTCGTCAGAAGGATCGATGTGTCTGGATGGATCCGCGGCGTCTGTGGGAACGGGCTCACCGACCAGAGTATTGAGCCGCGCGAGAGCCTTGCCCCGGTCCGCTCGGGCCCGCTCGGCCGCGATGGCGAACTCCAGTAGCGTCCGCTCCGTGTCGAGCAGGTCCAGAAAGCTCGTCTCGCCCGCACGAAAGCCGGCGAGTGAAGCGCGAAGCGATTCCTCGGCCTTGGGGATGAGGGTGTTCTCGTACAGCCGGACCCGACGGTCAGCGTCCGTATGTTCGAACCACGCTCGTTGGATGCCCGCGGCGATACGGTTGGCTTGGTCGGCGCGCTCGCCGGCGACCGCCAGCCGCCGCGCGAGTGCCTCACGAACGCCCGCCTCGTACTTGTCACGCCAGATGGGAAGGCTGATGCCGAAGTTCAGAAGAATCGGATCATCGCCGCTGCCCGGCGTCGAGCTGTTCATCGCCTCGCCTGTGACGATGTAATCCAGGCCCACCATGAACTCCGGAAGCCCGTCCCGTCTTGCAACCTCGGACAGGAATCGTTCCGCTTCGATCTGCTCGTCCATAGCCAGCAGCATCGGGTTGGAGCGCCGGGCGATCTCGGTCAGACCGTCGGCATCAACGGACGCGATCCGTCCAGGTAAGCCGTTCATCCTCCCGACCTCTTCGCCGGACGGGCGATTGAGAGCGGCGTTCAACTCGGCGACATAGGCCGGGCGCATCGACCGGAGTTGCGTGAGCCGGTCTTCGAGCTGACCGAGTTCTACTTGTATGCGGATCAACTCGGGGTGCGATCCGGACCCAACTCGGTAGCGGGCCCGCAGCACTTCTTCAAAGGAACGGAGCAGTTCCATGTTTTCCTCGGTGATCGAGATCGTCGCGTCGAGGTACGCCAGATCGTGCAGGGTCGAGACGACACGCTCGGTCACAGACAGCCGGACGGCTTCGAATCGCCTCCAAGCCGCCGCCGCCGCCTTCGACGCTGCGTCCTCTCGACTTTGGAGCTGGCCCGGCCACGGGAATGCCTGACTGACGCCGACTCTTGCCTCCTGCGGGCCAGTGCGTGTCTGCACCTCTTCGAGGAAAAACCCAACACTCAAACGTGGATCGGGCAGCGCGCTGACCTGCGGCAGCCGCTCGGCCGATGCGCGCCAGCGCTGGTACGCCGCCTCGACCTCCGGGCTGTGGTAGAGGGCGTAGCGGACATAATCGTCTGGCGAAGCATCCTGCGCGAGCGACGGCTCGAGCACTTCAGTTGACGCCGAGGACTTCCGGAAGGCAGACGGAGGTATCTGCTCGACGCCCCGCGGCAGCGTCCGGTCGTGTGACTGCGTGATGTCATGTGGCGGATCGAACGGGGACGAACACCCCGCGAGCAGACCAGCCGCTGCGGCGCAGATCGCGCTCGCGGCAATTCGCGATGCCATGGATGGCTCCTGAGTTTCTGGTGATTGGAGAGCGCGACAAGCGAAGTCAGCACGGCTTGGATGAGCGCGCACTGTCCCTATGGAGCTTGGGCTCTACGTTCGCCAGATGCCCAGGAGTGCCTGGATCTCGTTGTGGGTAAGACCCGCGAGCAGGCTCAGCGGGATCGAAGACCAAACGAATGATCGTCGCTGTGCAACAACCTCGACCTCCACCCGGATGGGCGGAGTCGGAACAGCCGTCACCGAATCGCGCTCCGTTTTTGGCAGCGGCGTATACGGGGCTGGCTGTTGATCAGGGAGCGGGGCAAAGCCGCACTCGCACGGCCCGCCGCTCATCGGACAGAAGTCCTGCGCGAGCGTCTCCGATTCACAGCAACCGGGGGTTGTCGCAATCTCCGTCGCACATGCCTGGTGACCGCAATCGCCATGGGATCCCCCGGCAGCCAGCGGGAACCGCAGGATGCCGCTGGTGGCGAGCAGGAGGATGACAAGAAGACGGATCACAGGGAAAGGCTACTCCGGATAGTGATGTCCGACAAACGCCTATACCCGCTCGAACTATTCCAGTCGATGCTCGAAGGCCCACGTCGACAGGGGCAAGAGACCGCGTTGAGACCGAACGCCAAGCGAACAAGGCCGCGTTTCTGGCGTGTAAGAGCTGAATGGAACTGCCGGTCATGCTCGTCTACTCGACGGAACAAATCTCTTGAAGATGCTGCCCCGACCAAAGTCCAGCCAGCACTATTGCAGAACGAACCCCCGGGTCGCAAGACTCGGGGGTTGTCGCTTTTGGACGGTCGTGCGGCTGACTTTGCCACGATCCGAACCACGAATGGTGAGTGGAAAGTGCCCATGCGCGAAGCCAACGGACTCACGGTATGTTCGATTTGCGGCGAGCCCAAGCCCGACCTTCGGCCGCGTCTCTGGTTCGAGAACTCGTGGTACACATCGAGAGGATTGCAGTGGCCGATCAAGCGGCAGTGGATCTGTTCCGAATGCCGGAGCACGGAAAGCCGTCGGTCCTTGATGTACGGATTGATCGTGCTTTGCGCAATCTTGGTCGCGGCTGTTGTCGTCGCCCTGGGTTTCCTGTATCTGTGAGCACACTGTCGTAGAACGGGCGTCCCGTCCAAGCGCACGTGGTGGCCTGTTTGCGAACTCAGATCTGCCAAACCGCGACCCACGAAACGCCCGCGTGTGGAGCCCCCGGGCTCTGCCGGAGTGCCGTACCTCCGCACCCAGTCTCCCGGTCTCTGGTAGGTTCGTCGTCACACGACTCACCCTCTGTTTGAAAACCCCCTGGTCGCGAGACTCGGGGGTTGTCGTTTCAACAGTTCGGGCTTCCATTCGAATCGCACCCTTCGCCAGTGCCGAGTCAGCAGGGCCTCACCGCGAGTCATCAGACGCTCTGTCCAACGATCAACAGTGCGCCCATCATCGCCGTTCCGTCTTGCGTTCCTGCCGAATCGCAATCGGCACATATCCGATCTCCAAGCCCGCCGGAGGAGTCACAATCAGGGCCGGGTCGATCGATGCCAGCGTCCCCGTTGTCGGCGGCGCAAGATACGTCTTGTCCTTGGTCCACTCGCGGTGGAGCATCTCGACGCGGCGCTGCACGATTTCACGCTCGGCGGGTGACAGGTCCGCATTCAGCATCGCCGGTTGATCCGCGAAGCGGTACCACGCATAGGTCACCGTGCTGCCATCGCCGAGCGTCGTCTCAAACGGCCCCGCAACAGGCCCCGGCGAACGGAACGGGCTGTCCGGGGCGTCCGGCGTCACATACGCACCCTCACCCTCCTCCCGCGGCGTTTCAAACTGGAGTGCATGCAGCCCGGTCTCGCTCGGCACTTCGGTTCGCGCGACCGCGACCCATCGCGGCGGCCACCCCTCCGCCTGGTCCAGGCGGAACCACTCCGGCAAACGCGCACGCCTCCCCGCGCCATCCTCCACCGGCCGCACGAGCGTCGTGTCCCACTGATACCCAAACGTCATGGCATCGTGCACCGCCGGCGTACCGAAGCGGGCCCAGTCGATGTCTCTTCGTTCTTCATCTCTCTCGCTGTCAGCAAAGATCCGCCACGTCGAACCGCCGCCCTTGCCGAACCGCTGCACGTGCGATGCGGATGCATCGATCTCACCGCTCGCCGCCGCGCCCCCCGCGAACCAACGCCGCACCGGCTCGGTCAGCGCCTCCGGCTTATACGTCGTGAGTCGATGAAGCACGACCGTCCGGCCTTCGGCATCCAGAGGGAACGACATCGGCGCTGTGCGGGCGAACCTCCGCGACTCACCCTCGCTCGCTCCCACGGCAAGCTCGCTGAGCTTCGCAGGCACCCACTGCGTCTCCATCTGGAACGCCTTGTTCGGCTCCGAAGGGCGTGAGTCCAGAAGCAACCCGGCAAGCTCCGGGCGCTCCGCGGCGGATGCCGACCAGAAGAACGGCGTGAAGAAACACAGCGGCCCCTTGAAGTTCTCGGTGTTCAAAAACAGCGTCCAGCACTGATCGCCAGTCGGCACGGGCTTCCCGGCCGTCGTCGCCTTGGCATCGATCAACGGCAGCGGCAGATACCCATAGCCGAAGAGTTCACCGCACGTGCCCTGCGCGAGGTTGAGTCCATCGGGCGGCCAGACGACCCAAGGGCTGAGCTGTGCGACAGCGTACTTGCCGAGCGGCTGGTCCCAATCTCGACCCTTCCCCGCACCCGGGCCGTTGGCCCAACTGGAGAAGTTCAGCGCGACGCCCCCCATGATGAACTTCGGTGTCGGCGTTGCAAACCGGGTATCGCGCCACCAGCCCAGCCCGCCCTCGATGTCGGAGTAGTGGTCCTTCGGCGCTTCGCCCTCGAACTGCGCGAACATCCACGTGCCGAACAACCCCGTCTGAAAACGCGACCCGGGGTATCGATCCACGAGCGGCCATGCCGCGGCGTACAGCGAGAAGCCCGCATTGAACTCCTTTGGCACGCGCTCCAGCGGAACAAGCATGTACCCCGACATCTCGCCGCTCGCCGGCTTGCCGGGCGAGGCTGCGCCCCGCACCGCTGGCAATGCCGGCACAAACGCTGGCGATCCCTTGACCACGAGCGACCGCATCGCCCGTCCGAGCGCATCACCGACGAGCACATATGTCTCCGCGTTCCCGAACTCGTGGTGCGCGTGCGTCGGATGCGGGGATTCCTCGGGTGTGCGAACAAACGCCGCGGTCGGCACAAAGATCACGCTTCCCCCCCACTCCGCCCTGTTCGCCGCCGCGGCCTGCGCCTCGCGGAGATCCTTCCACTCGCCGCTTGCCTCGACCCACGGGCCGGTGATCTCACCGACGACGACCGGCAGATCGGCAACCCCGAGGTCACGCCGCACATCACCGATCAGATTGATCAGGTTCTGGCGATACTCGGGGACCGCGACATCGGGCTCGCACCCGTCGTTCCAGCCGTGATACCACACAAACCCCGCAATCTCAATGCGCCGGCCCTTGGCCGCGGGGAACTCCTCCGCGGCACGGGCAACCGCTGTCCGGACATCCTCGATCATGCGCCGGTAATATGGCCCGACCTCTCCGCCCGAAGATGGCGGTCTGAAGTCGCGGTACAGACTCTTCCCGCCCCATGCCGTCTTCACGAGCAGGACGGGCCCGTCGATGGCATCTCCGAGCACGTGCCCGAACTGAAGCTCCGGGCCGAAGTGATGCCGACCGCGGTGCGGTGTGAAACCGAAGCCAAGCGGACCGACCGCAACAGGTTCATCCTCCGGCGTGTATCGAACAAACACATCATCGCGGATTCGCCATGTCCCGTCCGCGTTACGGAGATGCGCGACAAGTGGTACCTTCGCAGGGTCATTGAACAACGACACCAGCGTGCCGCGGCCGTCGTTGTAATCCTTTCCTTCAAGGTCCACGACCGCGGGGCCGGCCATGTTCGACTGCCCGGCAAGAACGAAGACCTTCAGCGGCGGGGGCGGCTCGGCGGCACTCGTGTCCTGAGCGCTCGCGCAGACGCACGCGAATGCGAGCGCAAGTACGAAGCCCGTGATCGAAACAACAGTTCGTGCTGTCATCACACCCGACCTCCTGTATCCGAGACTCCCAGACGCTGCGCGACGGGTGATGTCACTCGATCCCCTGCGGCACCTTGAGTTCTGCCGTGTCGCTCTCCCCCACTCTCCGACCAGTCGTTGATTGCACCATACTTCAGTGAATGCCGCCCGGTCTCGCCATCACCGCGAACGTTTTCTTCGGCGGGCACATCGACTCGATTTGTGCGAACTGCGGCGCATCCCACTTCTTCTCCATGACCTTGAAGAGCTTGGGTGGCGAGAGGGTCGAGACAGCATCCCACCTTCCCGCCTCTCGAAGCAATCGCTCAAGCAGTGCTCTGGCTTCACTGCCGGGCGGAGGCACTTCGCGGGTGGCTCGCACCTGCACTCGGACAATGGTCCGTGCGGTGCGCAACTCGCAGGAGCCGGACTCACGGAACAGTTCGATGAGTGCAGCACGAAGCAGCGTTTCTCGCTCTTCGATGACCGCGGTCTGTCGCTTGAGATCCGCGAACGCGTCCGCGATCTCGTTGGCGGCCTGTCGCCGCAGATCCGCTAAACGCGCACGGGCCTGCTTGAGCCGGTCGAGGTAGGGCTGGATTACATTGGGAAACGCCTTCCACTGTGCTTCGAGCTGATCGAAGATCTGCTGAGCGCGGCAGACCCTCGCGGGACGATCGGTAGGGGATTGCGGATCAACGCAGGACTCGAGCTCCTGCAGAACAGCCGCTACCTGCGCAGCGGAGAGCGGAGATTCCGAGTGCCTGTCCATTGCAGGTGCTTTCATGCCCGCAGCCTTCCTGATTGCTTACAGTGTGCGAAGCAGACGCCATGCCCTCGCCGCTACGGCTCGTGAAGAAGGTCAGATGCCCCGATCGCACGCTCGTTCTCGCCGAGCGTCCTCCAGGTGATGCGAAGATCGAACCCGCCCCAGTTCTCGAAGAACGCGACTCGGATCGGATGCAGACCGGCCTCAAGCGCGATCACGCCTCGCTCGGCCTTGAAGCTGTGCGGAAGGTCGTTATCGACGACAAGCGTGTCGCCGATCCAAAGGCGGCTGCCGTCATCGGAACCTGTCGTGAACTCATAGACCGCAGTCTTTGGAACGCGCAGGTACCCGCGATGCACCACGCCCCAGTGCTTCTCCCGCGGCTGGAGCGCTTTGAGCGAGAAGTCGCTTACAACGGTCTCGGAGATGGCCTGCATGGAGGCGAGCGCTTCGACGCTCTGGATGTCGCCGGTATCCCACGTGAAGACCTTCGCGAGCACGCCGGGAGCGGTCTGCGCGGGCGTGACAGCCGGCCGCGGCGATACACGGCGGAACTCGCGCGAGGTGATCGGGCTGACCACCCTGCCATCGCGGAAGCACGCAGCACGAACTGTCACGCTGCGTTCGAGCGCGACGGGCGCGGCGGCGATCGGCGAATCTGCGGTGGGATCCGAGCCGTCGAGGGTGTAGCGGATCTGCGCACCATCTCGCTTGGTCGAGAGTGTGATCGGGAGAGACTCGATGAAAACGTCTGCCACGGCGGAGATTGTGGGCGGGATCGCGATGTCGGGGGAACCGAGCACATCCAACACGACCACGGAGTCGTGATCGGAATACGGCCCGCCCTTCAACGGAACTTGGATCGAGTCGCCGATTCGTCGCGGGTCCACAGCGCGCGCGGGATGCGGCGAGAGCGGGAACGCAGCGGCGACGCGCGCCAGCTCATTGAATATCCCTGGGATGACCAGCACACTGTCGGCTGGCCAGTTAAACACGTGCAGATAGAGCCGGGTGCTACCCGGCCCCATCCGATCAAGCTTCGTTGTGCAACGCCCCCACGGCAGATGACCAGCGGGAAAAGGGCTTGCGCGCGTGCCGCGGATCGACTCGCCGTTGACCTTCCACCACTCACCGATCTCGGCGAGTCGGGTGACGGATTCGGGCGGAATGTTGCCGAGTTCATCAGGCCCGATGTTCAGCAGGAAGTTGCCGCCCTTGCTGGCAATATCGACGAGCTTGCGGACGAGGTCGGTGGTGCTCTTGAAGTTCTTGTCCGCGCGGTTATACCCCCAGTGGTTGTTCATCGTCATGCAGGTTTCCCAGTCGAAGCCGGGATCGCTGTCGGGGATGAACTGCTCGGGCGTAGCGTAATCGCCGAGCATACCGCTGGCGGTGTCGAGGCCGTAGTTGCCGCCCGCGCGGCCGACGCGGCTGTTGATGATGACGTTGGGGGCGATGGAGCGGACGTACTTTTCGAGGTCGCGCCCGCGCTCATCGGTCCAGTTGCCCTCCCACTGCCCATCGAACCACAGCACGCCGATCTCGCCGTAGTTGGTGAGGAGCTCCTTGAGCTGGGCCTTCATGTAGGCGACGTAGCGGTCGAAGTCGGCGCCCGCGGTCGGTCGGTCCTTCTCCCAGTCCCGCCGCGGCAGGTAGTCGGGGTGGTGCCAGTCCATGATGGAGTAGTACCAGCAGATCTTGATACCGTGCCTGCGGCAGGCGTCGGCCATCTCGCGCAGGATGTCGCGCTTGAAGGGCGTGGACATGACATCGAAGTCGGTCGTCGCCGTGTCGAAGAGGCAGAACCCGTCGTGGTGCTTGCTGGTGATGACGATGTACCCCATGCCGGCGTCCTTTGCGGCACGCACGATCGCGTCGGCGTCGAAGTTCACCGGGTTGAACTTCGCGAGCAGCTTGTCATACTCGGCAAGGGGGATTTGCGCGGTGGTGCGGATCCACTCGGCGTGATTCGTTCCGCCGTGCGGCCCGCCCCATTCGCCGCCGGGGATGGCGTAGAGGCCCCAGTGGATGAACATGCCGAAGCGGGCTTCGCGCCACCAGGCCATGCGGTCAGGCGGCGCGGCGGTTGCAGGGTCGCTGTTGAGCACCAGCGAGCACAGCGCGGCGAGAAGCACGATGGGTCGTATAGGTCTCATGGGTCGTATAGGTCCTCTGTGGAGAGGATCGAGGGCTACTTGATTTCCTTGATGTAGATGTTCGCGAACTGGATCGGGCTGCCGTGGGCCTGCAGCGCGATCGGCCCCTCGGCCGCGACGCCGGGAAGCTGCGCGTTCTCGATGACGGTCTTGCCATTGAGCACGACGGTGAGACGGTCGCCCTTCATCGTGATCTCGAAGCGGTTCCAGCGGCCGATCGGCGCATCGGCGACTTCCTTCGGCGTCACGCCCGCGCGGACTTCTGGCGACATCTTCGGATCGACGCGATACCCGTGCACCTCGCCGGATCCGATGGGCCAGCACCACATGTTCACCTGGCTCTTGCTGCTGCCGCGGAGGTAGATGCCGCTGTCGCCGGCTTCCTTGACGCGCTGGGTCTTCTGCTTGCCATCGGCATCAACGGCGTAGTCGCCATTGGCAAGCACAACCGGCAGGTCCGCATCTTTCGCCTCCCCGCTCCATCGCCAATCGCAGATGAGGACGAAGTCCTTGTAGGACTTCTCGCTCCACAGGTCACCCTCCGCCTTGCCGTCGAAGTTCAGCGTCCAGTCCCGCGCGGTCCAGTGTCCGACATGATGCGGCTCGACTTTCCAGCCGGCCAGATCAACCCCGGTGTAGAGCGAGACAAAGCCCTGATCCTCGGTTGCGGTCTGGTCGGTCGTCGCCCCCGTAGACGCAAGTTCCTTGATGCGGATGTTGCGGAAATCAACCGGCGAACCCTCCGCTTCGAGGCAGATGTAGCCCTTGCGGGGCGTGATGTTCTTGCCGCGGGTCACGACCTTGCCGTTGACGGCGAGGCTGATCTCGCCGTTGTTGCAGATGACGTGGTAGTGGTTCCAGAGCGGCGCGCGGTTGGCACGCTTCTCCGTCGGAAATGCGCGGTCTCCGTTGCCGCGGGGGTTCTCCGGCGTCATCTTCGCGCCGTGGATGGGGAAGATGTCGCCATCGCTCGTGTACCAGTCACCCTCCTGCCCATCCATCACCTGGACTTCGACGCTCCGAGTGAACGGCTGGCCTCGCGCGGTGATTGCATCGCTCCAGACAAACAGGCCGGCGTTGCCGCCTGGCACGTGGTGGCGATACTCAAGCTCAAGCTCGAAGTTCTCGTACATGCGGTCGGTTCGCAGAACACCCGTCGGGACGCCCGAGCACGCAATCACGGCTCCGCCCTCATCATCCTGGCCGATCTGCCACGTGCTCGGTGCACAGTTGACATTCACCCAGCCCGTCAGGTCCTTGCCGTTGAACAGGTCGATGTATCCCGGTTCGCTCGTGCGATAGCCGCGCATCTCGTCATCGTTGCTCGGCGGCTTGGCATCATCGCCCCACGTGTCGGAACGGAAGCTCGATGCGGGCAGGCCGTCCTTGTTGAAGAGCACCGCGGCGGGCGAGTTGGCCCATGCATAGCGCGCGACGGCGGGCCGCGGCACGCGCGGACTGCTGAGCAGGAGCGTTTCGCCGTCGATGGCCGCGGTTGCCACGAAGAACTTCTGGTCCTCGCCCGCGATCCAGAAGCTCCGGCTCGCGGCGGGATCGCCGCGGAACTCAAGACCCGACCCGACATGATCAAACTCGACGCGCAGCTTGTCCCCCTCGCGGCGGACAAACTTGAACATCGGCCCGGAGGGCAGGATGCTCTGGCCGTAGGTCTGGGCGAGTGCCCACCGCGCAAGGCGATCACCCACGGTCTTCTTGTTCCGCGGGTGGATGTCGGCCGGGTTGCCGATATCGAGCGTGACGGCCATGCCGGAGTTGGGCGTGCTTGCCGCTGTCCGCTGCGCATCACGCAGATACGCGCTGCCATCGGCCGTCGCGCTGCCGCCATAGTTGAACGGCGCGATCTGCACGAAGTAGAACGGGAAGTCCGTCTTCGCGCCCGCGCTCTTCCACCTCTCTCGCCAGTCGAGGATCATCGTCGGGAACAGGCGGCTGTACTGCTCGTGGCGACCGACGTTCGACTCGCCCTGATACCAGATCGCGCCCCGCAGCGGAAAGCCGACGATGGGCGCGATCATGCCGTTGTACAGCGTGGTGGCCATGTTGGGGCCGATACCGACGTTCTGCTGCCGCGGCGGCAATGCACGGGCCTCCGCGCCCTTGAGATACCTCCACTCTCCCGCGAGCGACACGGTCCGTCCCTCCGGTCCGCTGGTTCGGAGCGCAAGCTGCGCAGCCTGCCCGTTGATGCCGCCAATGCCGCCGGTGTCAAGCACGCGGACGGCAACGACGTTGCGGCCCGCTTTCAGCACGCCCTCCGGCACGGAGTATTTTCGCGCAGCGGACCACTGGTTCTCGCCGTGCGTGCTGCCGATGAGCTTGCCATTGACCCAGGCATCGTCGTAGTCATCGATCGGCCCGAGCTCGAGCGTCGCGGCCTTGCCGTCAAACTCGGCGGGAAGATCAATGACGCGGCGGAAGTACCCGACGCCGTCGAAGCCGGCGAGATCGGCGGTGCCGCCCTCGCCCCAAGTCGCCGGGAGCGTCGCCTTCTTCCACGCGGCATCGTCAAAGTCACCGGTTGCCCAGTTGGCGGGCGGCTTGCTCATGCGGTCGAGGCTGTTCCACCAGCCCTCACCACGTTCGCGGAGAATCTTCGCGCGGACGGCGGGGTCGCGGCCCATCGCGTTGAGGAACTCCAGCGTCTCGAAGAACTCGGGGAAGTTCTTCAGCCCCGACGCGCTTGTCCACGATTCGGCAGGCGTGCCGCCCCAGTCGGCCGCGATGAGGCCGATCGGCAAGTCGTCGCCGAGCTTCTCCTGCAACGAACGCGCGAAGGAGTAGCCGACGGCTGAGAAGTTCTTCGCAGTCTCCGGCGAGCACACGGCCCATGCGCCATTGGCATCGATACGCTCGTGCGCGGAGATGGTGTTCTCGACCGTGAAAAGCCGGATGTTCGGATGGTTGGCCGCGGCGATCGCTTCCTGAGCGTTGTCGGTCTGCGCCAGTGGCCACTCCATGTTGGATTGGCCGCTGCACAGCCACACCTCGCCGAGCAGGACGTTCTCGAACGTGATCGAGTTGTCGCCGGAAACAGTGAGCGTGTGCGGGCTGCCCCCCCCCCCGGCCTTGGCGGTGGGGAAGGTGAGGCGGAATCGGCCATCTCGATCGGTCTGGGTCTCGCGCTTGGCGTCGGTCCACGAAGCGCTGACCGTCACCGTTTCGCCCGGCCTCGCCCAGCCCCAGATCACAGCCTCGGTTTCGCGTTGAAGGACCATGCGGTCGCCGAAAATCGCGGGGAGGCGGACATCGGCGTGCGCGGCGGATGGGAGGACGGAGGCCGCGAGCGCTGCGGCGAAGAGCGGAAGAGCGGCGTGGGCGCGGTTCATCGTTGGGCTTCCTGGGTGGCGGATGTTGCCACGCGGACAGCCTACCCGAACCGCGCGCCGTGCGCATCGACCCGCAGAGTGAATAGCCGGAAGATTCAGGCCATGCCCGGGCGCCACCGGACAAAGCCCTCCAGCGCCTCGTACTCGGCCAGACCGAGCTTGTCGTAGAGCGTCGCGGTGGCGTGGTTGCGGTCCTCGGCCCGCTGCCAGAACTCCCGCGGATCGTTGGGTCCGGGGAAGAGGGCGTAGTCCTTCTGGCTCTCGTGCTTGAAGATCGCGATGCGCTTGCGGCGCACTTCATCGGGCGAGAGCGGCACGGCCATCTCGATATCTTCTGGCCCCCACTCCTGCCACGCGCCCCGGTAGAGCCAGAGGGTGCACTCGCGCATCCAGTCGCGCGTTGCGAGGCGATTGACGGCCTCGATGACTGCGGCCAGACACACGCGGTGCGTGCCGTGCGGGTCGGAAAGATCGCCCGCGGCGTAGATCTGGTGGGGCCGGACCGATTCCAGCAACTCCATGGTGATACGGATGTCCTCTTCGCCGATGGGCTTCTTGCGGATGCGGCCGGTCTCGTAGAAGGGCAGGTCGAGGAAGTGGATCCGCTCGGGCTCGACGCCGGAATAGCGTGCCGCCGCGCGGGCCTCGGTCCGGCGGATCAGACCCTTGACGCGCTGAAGCTCCGCGGTGTCGGGCTCGCCGGGGGTTTTGCGGGAGAGGAACGACTCGATGTTGGATTCGAGCTTGTCGGCGAACTCGTGGCCGAGTTGCGGGAACGATGCGGCGAACTCGCGGACAAAGTCGATGTGCCGCATCGCGGCTTCATCCCACACGGCGATGTTGCCGGAGGTCTGGTACGCGACGTGCACCTCGTGTCCCTGGTCACACAGCCGGATCAGTGTTCCGCCCATGCTGATGACATCGTCATCGGGGTGCGGGCTGAAGACCACCACACGCTTGGGGAAGGGTTCGGCGGTGTCCGGCTTTCCGCCGGGCCAGCCGGTGATCGTCTTTGCGAGCGTGCGGAAGACCTCGCGGTTGATGTCGTACGCGCTGCCGCGCGTCGCCAGCAGTTCCTGCAATCCGTGCTCGTTGTAGTCTTCATCGATGAGTTTGAGGATGGGCTTGCCAACCTCGCGCGAGAGCCAGATGACGGCGCGGCGGGTGAGCTTCTCATCCCACTTCAGGCCGAACTGCTCCACCGTGCCCAGGAGCCACGGCGTCTTGAATCGTGTCAGCTCCGCGGCGGAGGCGGGATCAAGGACGAAGCGCACGGCGGGGTGGCGCTGGAGGTAGCTGGCCGAGACGCTGCTCGTGACATCGCCCTGCACCGCGCGGCGGACGATGCCGGATTTGTGCTCGCCGAGGGCCATGATGACGATGCGTTTGGCATCGAGGATGGTGCCGACACCCATCGTGATCGCCTGCCGCGGCACGAAACGCTCGCCGAAGAAGTCGCTCGACGCGTCCATGCGGGTGACTTTGTCGAGCGTGATGAGGCGGGTGCGGGAGTCGGGGGGAGAGCCGGGCTCGTTGAAGCCGACGTGGCCGGTGCGGCCGATGCCCAGGAGCTGGAGATCGATTCCGCCTGCTTCCTTGATGCGGCGTTCGTAGTCCTCGCAGAACTGCGCAACGCTCTCTCGCGCGATCGTGCCATCGGGGATGTTGGTGTGGGCCGGGTCGATGTCGATGTGGTCGAACAGATGCTCGTGCATGAACCGCCGATAGCTTTGCAGCGCGGCGGCATCCATCGGCCAGTATTCATCGAGGTTGAACGTGGTGACGTTGGCGAAGCTCAGGCCGTCGTGCCTGTGGAGGCGCACGAGTTCGTCGTACACGCCCTGGGGCGTGGAGCCGGTGGCGAGGCCGATGACGGCGCGCTTGCCCTGGGCAGCGCGCTCGCGGATGAGGGCGGCGATCTCGGCGGCGACGGCCGCGCTGGCGGTGTGGCTGGAGCCGAACACCGAGACGGGGATGCGCTCGGCCGCGCAGGCGGGTCGCGCGCTGGCGAACAGGCCCGGGGGCGATGCCGCGGCGGGCTGAGATGCTGACTGATGGGGCGCGCTGGCGGATGAGCGGGCGGAGGTGGTCATGGCGGGCGCATGGTAACGCCCGCGTGCTCAAGAGGATCGAAGGGGAGCGGTTGTGAATCAGGGAGCGGGGCCGCGCGAGGAGCCGGCGGAGCACGCTTCTCCGGCCGCGGCAAGGAATGCCGCGGGCGTGTCGCGCCGGGTGGCGGGGACGATGTCGTTGAGTTCGGGGATGTAGTCGTCGCCGTACACGTTGCGGATGCTGTCGACCATCGCGCGGACATCATCCTCGGTTGCGCCGGTCAGGGATTCGCGCAGGCCCGCGGCTTCATCCGCAGGGATGCCGTCTGAGAGCACTTCGTAGATGCGCTGGGCCAGGGGGATGAGG
>JAEYUO010000103.1 GCA_023432465.1 Planctomycetota bacterium
CGTGAACATGATGGGGAAGTATGGGGGACGGATCGGGTTTTGTCAAGGTATTCTTTTTGGATTTTGAGTGGGTGTGGAGAAGTGGTGTAAGTAGTTGGTGGGACAGCGGATAGGGCTCATAGGACCAATAGGACTGATGGGTCCGAAGGTCTGTGCAGGTGTGCTTTCTGCGGCATCTGCGGGAGCAATGGGAAGGCCAGGCTTGTCCATCGGTTGCGTGGCGACCCTTCGGGACCCGCGCCCGCTTCGCGGTCTCGAAGAGCACTGGCCACTCGGCCCCCCGTAAGTCCGGCCGCATGACTAGTGGCACATCAAGGCACAACTGCCTTGTCAATCAGCCGCGCTACCTGCCGCGGTTCACCAGCGCGTGTCATTCAGAATCACATCCTGCCCGGCACCCGCGGGTCGCAGGCCGACATCCCATCGGCGGTTCTCGACCCCGCCGTTGTCTTCGCCATCGGTACCGACGGACCACAGAACATACCCACGGTTGAGCCGATCGTTCCGTGCATCGTTTAGCCTGTAGCCGAAGGCCCGGCCGGAGAACGGGTCCAGCACACTCAGCTCCGGGGTCCGGATCAGGAGCTCTTCCAGGCTGTCCGGGTATCGCCGTTCCGCTTGCCGGAACTGTTCGAGCCGAACCATGATGCGCACGGCCCGCCGATGCAACTCGTGCTCATCCGTCTGCCGGATCCAGAGCGGCAGCACGCCTGCGTAGAAGTTGGGGATCGCCAGTTCGCTTCGATCCGGCACCGAAAGCCCCTGTGACCTTCGCTCGAATGGCGCAAACCGCGCCGCGGCGATGTACTGTTTCGCCACGAGATCGATTGCATCCCGATTCTCTGTGTATGTGCCGAGCCGGGTCGCGTCCGGATCATCTTCCAGCGCGAATCTCCCAACGCCCAGCTTCTCCTCGAGCTCCGGTGCGTTCATACCCCTGCGAACTCTTGAAGGCTCCGAGAAGAACCAGCACACCGCATCGAGCATCGACACCTGCTCGTTCTCAAAGGGCGCGATGTGGTCGATCTCCGGCAACGCTTCCACCAGCCGGTCAACGGCGTCGAGCATTTCGCGTGAGGGATTCGAGATCAGGACTTCTCGAACCTCTTGCAGGATCGCCTTCTCAATTGAACCGGCGATGAGCCAGTTGATCAAGAGCGGGCACGCGGCGGACGTTTCGAGAATCGCAATAGCGCTGATGCCAGCACGCTTAAACTCCGGTGCGTACCGAGCTCCGCGAGCAATCCGCATCCGGGCTGTGCAGATGCGGAGAGCCTTACGAAGGTCTGGCAGAGCCAGCGGGCCCGCCCGCGGCGCATCGATGGGGAACAAGGTGTTGTCTTGCCACTTCGAGGTCTGTCGCAAGAGATCGAGGTCCTCGTAGAGATCGGATGCCTGCAGAAACGCCATCAGCTTCGTGCTGTAATGGACATTGAGCTTCCAGTCCTCCGAGTCATCAGCGCGCGAAGGTTGAGCCGCCCATTCGGCTCCAACGACGATTGCGTCCTTGCCCTCGACCCCCGCCAACTCCTTATCCTTGAACTGCTGAACGAGTGCATCGTACTTTGTCAGAATCTCGCGGATGGATTCGCCGGCATACATCTGCCCGGGCTGCAAGGGAGGCTTAAGTGCGAGAATCTTCGCATTGAGTTCATCAAAGTTTGGTCGCTCGGCTCTTGCAATCGCCGCTTCCTTCCGGATCCCCACCTCGCGCACGGTCCACCAGCCGCCGTAGCCGAGCGCGCAGAGGAGGGCGATCGCCGCGCACAGCTTTCCGGAGTGCACCAGTCGGCGGCGCGTCCAGAACTGCTTCACCAGTCCTCGCGCCGGCGCGAATACCGGGCGCTCGCCGCCGGACCGGTCGATTTCGTTCCACGCGTCCACCGCGCGCGTTCCCACCGCGCACTCCGGGCACGTCACCATCTCATCGGCCCCGATCGGCACACCGGAAAGCCCGTGCCCGCACGCCGCGCAGCGATCCCGACGCAGAAGAGCCCGCTTTGCGCCGATGCGCAGCCAGACCAGCCGCATCACCACCAACGCGACCAGCGTGATGCCCGCGGCGATCGCCCATGCAGTCACGTATGACCACAGATACTCATCATCACCAAGGTCATCAAGCACCGTCTCAAGCGAGTCGGGGTGATGCTCCCACAAACGCCAGTGCACCATCCACGCGCCGGCCACGGCGAGCCCTGCGAACAGCCCGCTTCCGACCACCAGCACCAATGCCCACCACGCCAGCCGGGCCCGCTTGCTGCCGCGGGCAGCGCGGGCTGCCCATGCCCGGCCCTCCGGCCCCACAACTCGCAGGGGCTTCAGGCCCCACAGATACAGGCTTTGCCAGACTCTTCGCATCAACCCTCCGAGTTGCGTGCGGCCCGCCGGCCGAGTTTGCAGCCCCGCGCATTCTACTTCGCCAGCCCCGGTACGGTCGAAAGCACGGTCAAAGCGGAAGTTCGTGGCCATCCTCGCGCACCAGCCCCCACCGCACGACATCGCGCGGTGCGCCGTCCTTGATGACGTCGCTGCGCAGCACGCCGCGGCGGTGCCTGAGGTCGATGTGGATGCCGCAGTCGCCGATGGGCTCGCCGGTGTCGATCAGACAGATGAGCCAGATGAAGTTGAGTCGGCCTTCGGCGGCGAGTGGCAGTCGGCGCTGAAGATCGAACGGCGATGTGTGTAAACGAAGAACCCCGCGATCCACGTGCTCGCCGGACGCGTGTGCTCGCGCGAAGGCGAAGAGCGTGGCATTATCGGTCCACGCACCCGATCGAGGCCGGGAGGGCGATGCTCCAGTGGGAGGTCATGACGCGATCTGCGCCACTCGACTTTGTGCACCGGAAGGTGCAGAGTAGGCTCTCGAATCAAGATATTGCTGGTCGCACGAAGCGTTTCCATGTAACATCGTTTGGAGGACGGTAAGTGCCGCCCGCTGTTGCCGTACATGCGCGTGGAGCGGCAGCATTGCCGCAACCATTGGAGAGAAAAGCTATGCGACGCACACTGAT
The DNA here is from genome assembly GCA_023432465.1 of Planctomycetota bacterium. GTDB lineage: Bacteria > Planctomycetota > Phycisphaerae > Phycisphaerales > UBA1924 > JAHBXL01. The sequence continues at coordinate 3,012 of JAEYUO010000103.1, forward strand.
CGTTCTCGCCACCGCCACCTTCGCCGCCGTCGGCAGCCTTGCGCACGCCGACGCTTTCTTCAGCGAGTCGGACTTCAATCCAGGCAGTTGGACTGATGGCGGGCTCTTCGAGGTCTCGACGCCAGAGGCGGGCGACACCGCTTCGGTCGTTTCAAGCCGGTTCAGTGGCGGGAACCCTGTCAACAACTTCATGCTCCAGCAGTTCAACTTCTCCTCGTCCGACGGCACCTGGGGTGCTCGGGCTCCGATCTGGATCAACTCGTTTGTCTACGACCCTTCATCGGAGGGCGCCATCGCGTCGATCAGCGGCTCAGTGCGCAATATCCAGGCTGCGATCGGCCAGCCCGCGCACCGCGCAACGGTCCGGCTCTTCGCCCTGCAGGGCGGTGAGACGTATATGCTCAGCACCGTTCTCAGCGGCGACGACATGAACGCGGCGGAGGCGGACAATGCATTCGCCGGCGTGACCGCAAACCTCTTCTCGCGGCTGCTGCCCGGCGGCGGCTCCGACGTTCTATCCGACCCTGACTTCTCACACACCGGCAGCGCCATTACATTCGGCTTCGGCTGGCAAATCTCTCAGGATTTGGGCCCGCTCGTCCCGATTGATGGCCAGTTCTTCGTCGGTGGCTTCGACAACGTCAGCCTCAGCATCACCGCTGTCCCCGCCCCAGGTGCCGCCATGCTCGGCCTGCTGGGCCTGGCGGCAGCCGCAAGGCGTCGGCGCAGCGAAGCCGCGGTTTCATGACCAATGGCCAGAGGCTTTGCTGAGGCGTAGAGCCCGCCCGTGCCCGACCTCTCTCCTCCGCCCCAAACCGCGGCCGCCGGATCACCGCGCACACTTCACGCCCGTACTCGCGCCCACCGCACGACATCGCGCGGTGTGCCGTCCTTGACGATGTAGCTCCGCAGCACGCCCTCGCGTTGGAAACCGAGTTTCTCCAGGACGCGGCCGGAGGCGGGATTGTCGGTGTAGTGGTCGGCCTCGATGCGGTTCAGGGGCGGATCGAGGGTCACGAAGCAGTGGCTGATGACGGGGCGAAGCGCCTCGGTGACATAGCCATTGCCCCAGTGGTCGGGGCGGATGAGGTATCCCAGCACGCCGCGGCGGTGCTTGAGGTCGATGTGGATGCCGCAGTCGCCGATGGGCTCGCCGGAGTCGATGAGGCAGATGAGCCAGATGAAGTTCAGGCGGCCTTCGGCGGCGGGGGCGCGGAGGCGCGAGAGCCAGGCTCGGGCATCGGCCATGGTGTGCGGGTGCGGGATGGAGATGACGCCATCGGCGACGGCTTTGTGCCGGTGGATGTCGTGGATGGCCGGGATGTCGTCCTCATCGGGCTCTCGCAGGCGGAGGCGAGGAGTTGTGAGTGTGGGGACATCCATCGCTGCGATCGCTCCGTTCCCGCACGGCCCCCGCCCCCCCCGAGTGGGCGCCGACGCGAGTGTACATGCTGCGTGCGCGGTGCGGATCACGGTACACTGGCGAACCATGAACCGATTCATCGCTGTCGTTCTCCTGCTTACGCTCGCCGCGATCTCGGGCTGTGCCGCCAACCGCGGCCCTTCCACAGGGCTGAGCGGCTACCTGCTCGCCATCGGCGGCGGGCTCGATGACGACAACAAGCCGGTGTATGAGCAGTTCATCCGGCGTGCCCGGGATGCGTCCGAGCGGAACGGCGTGCCCCTGCGGATCGTGATCGCGACGGCGGCGAGCGGCGACCAGCAGGCCAACATCATCGGCAAGACCGAGTCGATCCGCAGCTACGCCCCCGATGCCGAGATCGGCGCGATCCTGCGAGAGACTCCGACCGACGAGACCATCCGCCTGATCGACCGGTGCAGCGCGATGTTCTTTACGGGCGGGGATCAGAAGCGCATCACCGCCCGCTACCGCCCGGGCGATGAGGACGGCCCGGAACTGGCGGCGATGCGGAGGCTTCTTGAGCGGGGCGGGGTGATCGCGGGGACAAGCGCGGGGGATGCGATGATGGGAGAGGTGATGTTCTTCACGGGGCGGAGCGCGGAGGCGCTGGGCATTCGTTCGACGCGGACGCAGCGCGCGGAGGATGATGACCCTGATGAGACGCGGCGCGAGCTGCCCATGGGGCCGCAGATCGGGCCGGGGATGGGGCTGTTGCCGTGGGCGATGACGGATTCGCACTTCTTCGAGCGCGACCGGTTCGGGCGGCTGGTGGCCGCGCTTGAGCAGAGCGGGACGCGGCTGGGGATCGGCGTGGGGGAGGATGCGGCGGTGGAGATTGATCTGTCGACCGGTGATCTCATGGGCGTGAGCGTTGCGGATTCGCTGCTGGTGGATGTTGCGGGGGTTGAGCGCGAGGACATCACCCGACGCAACATCCGCGCGAAGGTGATCCGGCAGGGCACGCGCGTGTCGCTCCCCGCCCTTCTTGGTTCATCTCCGCCGCGGCCGGCCCCGCGCCGGCCTGCGCAGTTTGCCGAGGTTCCGATCGTCGAACCGGGTCAGAATCGCCAACTCGCATCGTGGCGATTCTTCTGCCGCGCGGAAGAGGAGGTTGATGGCGCGGTGTTGCTGCGGCTCGATGGCTATGACCAGACCGCGTGGCGCGACCGACGGGGGTGGTCGGTTGTGGAGATCTCGCCACGCGAGAACAGCAATTCAGCAGAACAGCAGAGCAGCAGATAGGAGGGGACGAAGCGACGGTGGGACCGGGAAGAGAAACCGAGTTACCAGGTTTCCTGTGCTGCCGCGGCACGAACAAGGGCGGATACTTCGTCCCGCCTGGCAAACTCGGCATCGGGGATGTCCACGAACCGCTTGTGCTTTCCCTTGCCGTACATCAAGCCGCTGGGGTCCGGCAATCCCGCGCCGCGGATGAACGAGAGTACGACTCGGCCGTTCTTCACCTCGATCATGCAGATGCTCCCGCCGATCGACTTGAAGAATGCGTCCGCATGGAAGTATGCCAGCACATGGAACTTGATTCCCTCCGCGGCCTGCGGCGCGGCGGCAAGGACCGTTGTGCGAAGGGCAAGTGCTGTCTTTCTCGCGTGTACATCCTCGGTGCGCAGGTGCTCGTTGAGCTCGGATCGGGTGAGTCGGGTGGGGTTCATGGTCGGCAGTGCGTTGGTGCATCGGTCGGAGGACAGGCACGGGCACGATCGGGGATTGTTCACCGGGCTGTATTTTCGGCCAGAATCGACGTTATTGGCAGGAAACCGTTCGTATAAAAGGTTGCAGGAGCCGCCGGCGCGGGTATTCTTCAACTGCGGGCGTCCGTGCGCCTCGCCGGGATTGCTGTCTATCTGTGCATGTCGCGACCAAGGACCCGACCAAATAGGCCTGATCTGGGTTTTGGTTGGATTCATGCGCCTCCCGGGGCGTGTGGTGAGGTGAGCAACCGGAACGCTTGTCGCGACGAACAGCGAGAACTGCCGCGGGTTCGGGTTTCTTCCGAACACGATGCGGCCAAGGAGAATGGCGTGATGATCAGGACTGTGGCGTGCGTGGCCTCGATGATGATCGGGTGTATGGGAGTTCAGCAGTCCGCGACCGCTCAGCGGGCGGCGGCCCCTGCGGATGGCGCGATGATCGTGCAGACCGGCATGGACCCGGCGGTCTTTGAGCAGTTGAATCTGAGCCGGTACACGGTGCAGTCGCTGGCGACGCCGGCCGACAACCTCGACCCATGGTCGGTGGAGGTCGTGCTGGACGGGCAGGCGTATGTGTTGGATCTCCAGCCGTATTCGCTGCGGTCGGATCACTTCCAGCTTCTGGTGCAGGGGCCCGATGGCGTGCTCCGCCTGACCGAGCCGCCGGCGGTGATGACCGCCAAGGGCGAGGTTCGGGGCGTTCCGGGTTCGGCGGTCCGCGGCTCGCTGGTTGCGGGCGGGGTGGAGCTGCTCGTGACTTTTGATAACGGCTCGGCGTGGGGCGTGCAGCCGCTGTCGAGCGTGGATGCGCGTGCGCCGCACGGCGTGCACGTGGTGTACAGCACCGCGGACACCGTCGATACGGGCGGGGTGTGCGGCGGCGCTGTGGTGCCCCCCGGCGAGGTGCAGGAAGAAGTGCAGCCGGGCCTGGTGCTCCGCGGCGTGGCGAACAAGATCTGCGAGATCGCGGTCGACTCCGATGTCGAGTTCTTTACGGCTCGCGGCTCGGTTGCGAACGCGGTGAACGACATCGAGAACACGATGAACTCGGTGGAGTCGATCTACGAGAACAACACCGGCGTGACGATCGAGGTCACGACGATCGTGATCCGCACGGCGAACCCCGATCCGTACACGACGACGAACTCCGGCACGTTCCTGACGCAGTTCGCCACCGAGTGGGGGAACAGCGTCTATGCGCCGATCCGCCGCGACCTGACGCACCTGATGACCGGCAAGTCGATGAGCAGCGGTGTGCTGGGCATCGCCTACCTGAGCGTGGTGTGCGGCACCAACAAGTACGGCCTCTCCCAGCGGCTGAGCAACTCTACCCAGCGGTATGCGGTCGTGGCGCACGAGATCGGCCACAACTTCAGCGCCGATCACTGCAACTCGACGTGCAGCCCGTGCCAGATCATGTGCGCGGGTCTGGGCGGGTGCAGCGGTATCCTGACCTCGTTCTCGACGTGTGAAGCGGGCGGGATCGCGGGGTACGCCGACAGCCGGTCTCCGGCGTGCCTGCCCTCGCAGCCGGCATCGATCGCCGCTCCGTTCTCGGATTCGTTCCCCTCGACGACGATCGACACCAACAAGTGGGTGTACAACAAGACGGCCTCGATCACGACCGCGGGCGTCGGCGAGCCCAGCTCGCCCAACTCGCTGGAACTGGATGCCTCCGGCAACGGGCTGTATCAGGACGATGAGATCCGGTCTCACTTCATCCAGATGTCGGGCGTGGCCAGCCCGATCCTTCGGTACTGGGCCCAGGCCCGGGGCGTGCCGAGCGGCAAGCAGCTGTTCGTTGAGGTGTGGACAAGCCAGCTCCGCTGGGTCGTGAAGAACACGATTACCTCTGACGGCGTGGATGATCCGAACTACACGCAGTTCACGCACACCCTTTCGGGCGTTGAGCTGCACAACGAGTTCCGTGTGCGGTTCCGCGTGGATGTGGATTCCGGATCGCAGAACTGGTTCATCGACGATGTCTATGTCGGGACGAACTCCAATCCTCCGACCGGGTCCTGCTGCGTCGCGGGTGTGTGCAACATCAGCACGCAGGCGATGTGTGCTGGCACATGGACCGAAGCGGGCAGTTGCTCGCCCAATCCGTGCGAGCAGCCCACGGGGGCGTGCTGCGTTGATGGCGTGTGCAGCGTGACCACGGCCGCCGGGTGTGCCGGCACATGGACCGCCGCGGCGGTGTGCTCACCAAATCCGTGCGAAGTGCCGACCGGCGCATGTTGCTTCCCGTCAAGCAGCACATGCTTCATCCTCTCGTCGGACCAGTGCAACGCCTCCGGCGGCACGTACAACGGGAATGGCAGCAACTGCTCGGCCGACCCGTGTCTGTTGCCGACCGGTGCGTGCTGCCTGGAGAACGGGAGCTGCATGGTCATGACCGCGTTTGAATGCGACGAGAATCTGGGAGACTTCCAGGGTACGGATACTCCGTGCGACATGGGCACCTGTGCTCCGCAGACCGGCGCGTGCTGCCTGACCGATACGTGCATCGTGGCGAGCGCGGCCGACTGCGCGAACCAGGGCGGCAGCTTCTCGGGGATCGGCACGGACTGCCTCACGGCGTGCCAGCCGGAGACGGGGTCGTGCTGCCTGGGCGTGATCTGCGTGATCACGACCTCGGCGGATTGCGGCACCCAGGGCGGCGCGTATGGCGGCCCCGGGACGCCCTGCAACGATGCCGGGAACAACACGCAGCCGTGCTGCCGCGCGGACTTCGACCTCAACGGCGCGGTCGAGGTGCCGGACATCTTCGCATTCCTGAGTGCGTGGTTCGCGGGGAGCGCAACCGCCGACTTTGATGGCGGCGGCATCGGCGTGCCGGATATCTTCGGATTCCTGAGCGCGTGGTTTGCGGGCTGCGGTGAATAAGGCCGCGGTTTGAAGGTTCGGAATCCAAGGCCCCGGGACTCAGCG
>JAEYUO010000012.1 GCA_023432465.1 Planctomycetota bacterium
GGTGAAATACCACCCTGTGTAAGTTTGTGGCCTAACTCTGATTCCCATGAATCTGGGCAGAGGACAGTGGGTGCCGGGTAGTTTGACTGGGGCGGTCTCCTCCAAAAGAGTAACGGAGGAGTCCAAAGGTACCCTCAGCCTGGTTGGCAATCAGGCACTGAGCGCATAGGTAGAAGGGTGCTTAACTGCGAGACCGATGGGTCGAGCAGATACGAAAGTAGGGCTAAGTGATCCGGTGATCCCGTGTGGAAGGGTCATCGCTCATCAGACAAAAGGTACTCTGGGGATAACAGGCTTATCGCTCCCGAGCGTCCATAGCGGCGGAGCGGTTTGGCACCTCGATGTCGGCTCATCACATCCTGGGGCTGTAGGCGGTCCCAAGGGTTTGGCTGTTCGCCAATTAAAGTGGTACGCGAGCTGGGTTCAGACCGGCGTGAGCCAGGTCGGTCCCTATCTGCTGTGGGCGTTCCAAGCTTGAGAGGAGTCAACCTTAGTACGAGAGGATTGGGTTGGACGCACCCCTGGTGATCCAGTTGCACTGCTAAGTGCACCGCTGGGTAGCTACGTGCGGCAGGGATAACCGCTGAAAGCATCTAAGCGGGAAGCCCCCCTCAAGATGAGGCTTGGTAGTCGTAAGACGTGAGACCCGTGGAAGACCACCACGTTGATAGGCCGCAGGTGTAAGGGCAGAAATGCCTTCAGCTGAGCGGTACTAACGGTCAAAGGCTTGATCACTCCAACCGGACGCCGCGTCAACAACGCGTCGATCCCGTCGGAGCCTCCGATCAAGATCATACGTCCCTTGAAGTTCTCGTTTCAGTTCAATATGTTCAGCCTCCCCTCACGGTGCTCGCACCACGAGGCGCTGAACTCGCAGTTCACCTCTGCACTATCCGAATGAACTCGTCGCGGCCTCGAAAGATGCCGCGGCGATTTGTCGGTGACCAAAGGTTCTGGGTCACACCTGTTCCCATCCCGAACACAGTAGTTAAGCCAGAACCGCCGATGATACTGCTCAGCGGGAAAGTAGGTTGTCGCCGGCTTTATGACCCCTCTCAAGGGAAACCTTGGAGGGGTCTTTTCATTTTTGTCGTCCCGCTCATCCGCGCCCGCCCGCGATACCATGCCCCGACCATCCAACGGAGGCCCGCCCCATGCCCGCGCCCGAGAGACGTTCCACCAGCCGCCTCTATGACGAAGAAGGCGACCTCCTCCTCCACGCCGACACCTTCCCCGACAAGGTCACACTCCTCCCCTCCGGCCCCATCGGCGCGGGTGTCGGTCCCGGCGCGGTCGAGCGGATCCGCATCCTCTGGGGCCAGGACATGCTCCGTGACATGCTCGACGGCCGCTACCGCGCGGTCGTCTGCGGCGTGAACGATGCCGATAACTCCCACGGCATCATCGCCCAGCTCGTCGATCTCATCCCCACCAGCCAGTGGACCGCAAAGGGTGTCAGCAGCTTCGCCAAGATGTTCCAGGAGTCCGTCTCCATCCACGCCGCGAAGGACCGCGAGCCCTACGTCCTGAAGTACGACCTCGACAGCCTCCTCATCCTCGCGCTCCTCCGCCCCAAGGGCCGCGACCACTTCACGCTCGACGATCTCTCCAAGGGCTTCGCCACCGTCGTCAAGATGCTCCGTGGCCGGCGCGAGCGGCTCCCCGTCGCGTCCGTTAGCTTCCTCAACGCACGCGCCAACCGCCTCATCGGCCCCGACGAGCGCGAGCCCAGTTTCGAAACCGTCCTGCGCACCATGTACCAGGCCGGGTTCCGCGGCGATATCTACCCCGCCCCCACCATGTGGCGCTCGGGTCAGGTCGGCGTCTTCCCGTACTACCCCTTCCCCGAGGGCATCGAGCAGATGCGTGCCGGTAGCAGTTGAGCCGCCGCGACGCGGAGTCTCCACAGATGCTCGACCGCATCATTCAGCGTCTGGATTCGACACCCGCCGCGATCGGTGCGATGTGCTCCGCGCTTACGCCCGATGAGGCGACCTTCAAGCCGCCCAGCGGCGCATGGTCCATCCTCGAGATCGTCTGCCACCTGGTGGATGAAGAAACCCTCGACTTCCGCCGCCGCATCGATCTCACGCTCAACCACCCCGGCTCGTCCTGGCCCCCCAACAACCCCGAGGCCTGGGCCACCGAGCACAACTACGCCGCGCAGAACCTCGCGGCGAAGCTCCAGCAGTTCGCCGATGAACGTGCCCGGTCCATCGTCTGGCTCCGCTCGCTCGACGCTCCAAACTGGCAAGCCGCGTACATCCACCCGCGCATCGGTCCGGTTCGCGCAGGCGAACTGCTCGTCTCGTGGCCCGCGCACGATGCGCTCCACATTCGCCAGATCGCCAAGCGCCTGTTCGAACTCGCCGCCCGAGACGGCGCGGCCCTTGACCCCGCCAAGCCATTCATCACCCGATACGCCGGTGAGTGGGGGGCCTGAACGCGCTGCGATTTCAATCCAGTAGTTCACTCTGCAGCTGAGGGCGCGGGAGCATCAGCGGTTTCCGGCGCAAGCGCCGCCGCGATCGCCTCGGCGGGCAGCCGCCGGATCACCTGCACCCGCCCCGCGTGCTCGCTCTGCCCCTTCTCAAACTCCGCCGCGCCGATGTAGATCCCGATGACCTCCATCCGCTGCTCCCTCGGGTTCCACACCGCGGCCGGCCCGCCGCTCATCCCCTTGAAAATGTCCTCCGGCCCGGCCTGCGCGAAGATCGTCACATCCGATGGCAGCCTGCGTGTGCCTTGTACCGCCACCGCCTGGGTGCAGATCGCCTGAGGCTCCAGCCGCCGCAGATCATCCTGCCCGAGCCTCGCCGCGCTCTCGCCCGGCCAGTACCCGCAGATGTACACCTGCTCACCCTCGCGAAGCCGGCGCGAAGGGTCGATCACCGCGGGCGTCGGCAACCCGGGCGGGCTGATGCGGATGATCGCCCAGTCGTCCTTGCCGTCCCGAGACTGCCCAGCCGACAGCAGTTCAAATGTTCTTCGTCGGCCGTCGACCTCGATCCGCCCGCGCGAACCGACCTCACCGCTTCCCCGCGGCAGGCAGTGCCGACAGGTAATCAGCACATCGTCCGACAGCGGAACCCCGGACCCCAGTCCGCCCCACCCCGTCATCAACCGGCACACCGGCAGACCCTCAAGCTGCGCAGGCGTCGGTGCCTGCGCCTCCACTCGCGGCGCGGCGGACCGGCCGCTGTCCGATGCACACCCGGCCGAGATGATGCACCCCGCGGCCAGCGCGAGCGATGCCCCCGCACCAACCAGGCCGGAAACACCGGACCCCATGCCCCAGCGGAATGGCTCACGATTCACACGCATGCAGGATGCTAACAGATGCGTCGTGGATCGGTTGCGGCAATCCGCTCCGCCAAACGCCGAGTCGTCCGGTCTGAACGGGTTGTGAGGCTCCTCGGCCACTCCGGACGCACTTCGCCGCGTCCTCACCAAAATCGACAACGCACGCGGGGGAGCTGTATCCCGCGTGCGCCGTCATTGGATGTTCTTCAAATCCCCAAGTGCCCTGCGCGAGCCGCGGCGAAACCATCGCGTCAGGAACAACGCCAGAACAGACGAAAACGTCAAGGCAGCTCGCGCCACACCGCCGCAGCACATACGCCGCCGCACATCGCCAGTACGCCGCCGCGCACCCTCCCGGTCCAAACTCCAAAGAGCAGGCGACAGAGGGAAATCCCAAGCCGATCGCGCAGCCAGCCGCGGACAAACACACGCCGTCCGAGCGATCGTCATGCCGTTCGAAGGCCACAGCGGCAGGCACATTCAGCGGACAGCACCCCGCGCTGACCCACTGACCTGCCCCGTATCGCCGCCAGGGCCCTCTTCCTTCCCTCAGTACTTCCGAAGGACCGATCGGACGATGCCCTGGATGCGGCACTCCTTGACGATGATCGGCTGGAAGTCCGGGTTGGCCGGCTGCAGGCGGATCTTGTCCCCCTCGCGGAAGTATGTCTTCAGCGTGGTCTCGCCGTTGGGCAGCAGGGCAACGACGCGCTCGCCGTTGTTGGCGGTGTCTGCACGCTCAACGAGGATGTAATCCCCATCGAGGATGCCCTCATCCCGCATCGAGTCCCCCTGCACACGCAGCGCGAAGATCGCGCCCATCTTGCCCGGCCGCGGCCCGACGATGTCGAGAAGGTCCAGCTCGTCGCGGTCCTCGCACTTCTCGATCGGGTACCCCGCGGCGATCTTGCCCACCAGCGGGTAGCGGTAGGGGCGAGCCTCATCGGGGACGGAGACACCGTCACTGATCGACAAAGAGCGCGCCTTGTTGGGGTCGCGGATGAGCGCGCCCTTCTTGATAAGCGCTTCCACGTGCTCGAACACCGTGACCTTGCTGACGCCGATCTCGTCGGCGAGTTCCTGCATAGTCGGCGAATAGCCATGGCGAACGCGGCAGTCGCGGATCAGTTGCAGAATGCGGAGTTGTTTGGGCGTGAGATTCATAAACCTGACCCTCCTGGAACGGGGGCTGTGCCGTCGCTGCGGAAGTCGCCGCGGCCGGCGTAGCGGACAAACGGGAACCCGAAAGCAAACCGGTGATCGGCCGTACAACGACCCGCGTCACCCAGCCGCGGAGCGTGTCGCGCGTCGCGACAAGCACCCGGCCCTGATCCTCCAGCACGCGTTCCGCCGCCAGCAACGTGCCGGCCCGCAACGCCAGTGTGGAGAGTTCGACCTGATCCAAACGACCCGACACCGAACCCGGCGCCGCCGTCGGCTCCGATGCCCCCGCCACCTTCCCCGACAGCCGCCCCTTGGCGTCCGGTCGGTACTCGGTGACGAAGTCCCCGCCTGGTCCCAGACGGACCAGGGCTGTGTCGTTTGAGAGCAGTTCGGATCGAACGCGATTGATCAGGCTCAAGGGTGGCTCCTTCCACGCCTCGTGTGCTCAACGGCACACCGATGGCGAAAGCGGGTTCCACCCGTTGGGGTTCGATCCTGTCTGTCCGCGACAGGTTGGGCCTGAGGCCCACGGGGATGATCGGCAGGTCGGGCATGTGATCCACACAAAGCTCGATTCGATCTGTTTGGCATAAGATAGCCAATCATCGGCCGTCCGGCAAGCATTCTCGAAACTTTTTTGTGGGGAATGTTTGGTCGGCCTCCTCCGCTGAGCGGGAGCCGTCAGGGAGATCGTTCCGTTTGCTTCCCGCTTCTTGCGCTCACCGCCCCGCTGCGCCCAGTCCTGCACCGACCACTCTGCGCGCCGCCACTTCCCCGCAGCGCGATCATCTCGCGCACGCGGCATCATCCTTCCTTCTTGTGCACTCACACCCGCTCGCGCGCCTCGGCCAGCAGTTCCGATGCGAGGTCCAGCGATGTGATCGCCTCCGCCTCCACCTCATCCGCCGCCGCCGACCACGCCCGGTTGATTGCCCGCTCCGCCGCGGCGAACGCATCCATCAGGCGCGCATACCCGCCCAGCCCCAGCCGCGAGGTGAGCTCCGCCCGCGCCGCCAGGAACGACGCGATGTGCGTCTGCTGCATCCGGCTCAGCTCTTCAAGCATCGCGGCGAGTCGATCAGACTCCGAACCCATCCCCCGCAGCCGAACCCGCAGCGCATCCACCTCCGACCGCAATGCATCGAGCGTCTGCTCCGGCGAGAGTCGCGCCTCGCCACTCGTCGCCGCACTCGCCATCCGCGCCGATGCGATCGAGGCGTTCGCCATCCGCACCATGAACGCCCCCACGCCCAGCCCGAAGCACCCCAGCACAAACACCCACCACTCCGGCCAGCGCTCCAGCGCAAACTCCTTCACCTTCACCCGCTCCACCCCCGCATCCCGAAGCGTCCCCAGCAGCTCCGCCGTCAGCTCCGTCCCCTTCGCCGCCACCGGGCTCGGCGCACGAAGATCCTGCGAGCTGTTCCCCGCCGGCGCATTGAGCGTCAGCCCGACAAGCTCCGAATCCGGCAGGCTCAGCGGCGCAAGATACGCCGTCAACGCGCCGATCACGCCCACACACATCGACACGGCAATCAGCAAAAACGCGGCGAGTTTCATGGCTTATCCCCTCAGCAGAACGATCGCGTTGATGACCAGCGCGAGGATCGCCTCGCCCACGATGAGGCCCGCACAGAACGGCACGCCCCATTCCTCCGCCCACGCCCGGCCCTTGATCTTCCCCACCACCATGTTCGCCACACACCCGATCCCATACGTCAGGATGTAGTAGAACGGCAGGTACATCGACAGCCCGACGAGCACCCCAAGCCCCGCAAACGCCCCGAGCCCCAGCAGCGCGCCAAGCGCGGCCCCAAGCCCGTAGAGCGTGTACGGCATCTCTCCGCCCTGCACCCCCGTAATCACCGCCTGCAGAGCCTGCGCCTGCGGCGCAACCGTCGGCGTCCCCGGGCCGATCGGCACACCGAACTGCCGCATGTTCACCCCCGCGATCAAGACGATCGTCGCCATGGTGATCACCGGCCCGATCGCCGCCGTCGCGATCTCCAGCATCTGCTGCCGCCGCGGCACGCCGCCCACGATGTACCCGGTCTTCAGGTCCCCCATCATGTCCGATGCACACGAGATCGCCACGCACAGCGCAGCGCCCAGCAGCACCGCCGAGATCACATCGTCCTTCCCCGCCAGCAACATCACCAGCACCACCGTCAGCAGGGCCATGCCCGAGATCGGCGACCAGTCGGTCATGCCCGTGCACTGCGCGATGATGATCCCGGCAAACCAGATCCACGCCGCGGCGATCAGTACGATCAGCGCGCGTGCCAGCCACACGGGCATGCCGCTCAGCCACCCCGTCATCGTCCCCGCGCCCCCCTGCCCGGAGAACTCGGTCGCGATCAGCAGCAGCGCCATCGCGATTCCGCCGATGATCAGGAGCGACCGCAGGCTCATTTCATCCGGCTTGCGTCGGCTCGCCCCCGCGCTGCCTGCTCCCTGCACCGTCTTTCCCGCCGCGCCGATGCTCTTGATCGCCTCCTTGATCGCCGGCAGCGAGGCGATCACCCCCATCATCGCCCCGCCCAGCAGCAGGCCGATCCCCAGCGGCCGGTTGAACGCGCCAAGCGCATACCCCGCCGCCTGATCCGCTCGAACACTCTCGGGCATGAACCCCATGCCAAATGCCAGCGGGTTCAGGAAGAAGTACGCCAGGATCCCGCCCGCCAGCACCAACAAGCCCGCGCGCCCCGTCAGGTACCCAGCGCCTAGCGCAAACGGCGCGATCGCGAACACGAACGCCATTTGATCCGGCAGCCCGATCACCCGCCCGATGTCCACCGTCTCATCCGTCACCACCAGGTCGGGCCGGTTGTTCCCATCCCGATCCGTAGCGATCGTCTCTTTGCCATCCACGCCCCGCTTCGACCCCAGCCGCAGCCCCAGGTCCTTGTACCCCCACATCGGCGCCATCGCCCAGCCCGTATCGGGCGCACGAAGCGTGTCCCACTCCCGCTTCCCCGCGCTCGCCTCGTACGCCCCGATGCACAGCGCGGCGTTGTACTTCTTCACCCCCTCATCTCCACTGAGTTGAGCCAGCGCAGCATCCATCGCCGCGGCCTTGGCCTTCAGCGTTTCGTCAGCCGGGCTCGCCGCAAGCTCAACATGCGCTTCCCGCGCATCGAGCGTCGCACGCCCTCGCGTCACCACTCCCTCCGGCGCGGCCTTGGCCTCGATCCACCCCGCGACCTCCCGCGTCAGTTCCGCATCCTTGGGCGAGATCCGCTCCCGCTGCACCAGCGAATCGAGCTGGTCCAGCCGCGCGGGGTTCTGGATCGCCGGCAACCCCACCGGCAGATAGATCAGCATCGACACCACGATCCCAACCGCCAGCACGACCGACTTCGCCGCGCCTGCACCCGGTGATTTCAGGATCGCCGCGACCGCCACAGCGCTCGGGAACCGCAGCCGATCAATATCCAGCATCTGCTTCCGCAAGGGCACGATGAACACGCACCCCAGCAGCGCGCCCGCGATGCACGCGAGCGTGATCATCCAGAAGTCCAGGCTGTCGAACGTCAGCTCCATCCCCAAGAGCAGCAGCACCGGCACCGTGAAGATCACCCCCGCGTTGGTCGTGTTCACCGCGCTGGCGATCGTCTGCCCGATGTTCGTCTCAAGGATCGACCCCCGCCGCAGCACGCCCCGCAGCACCCCGAACCCCAGCACCGCCGCGATCGCGCTCCCCACGATCGTGAACCCGATCTTCAACCCCGCATACGTGATCGCGGCGTTCATGATCGCCCCAACCACGATCCCGAAGATGATCGAGCTGACCGTCACCTCGCGATACGCCCCCGAGGCCGTGGCGCGGCGGGGACGGCCTGACGGTGAAGCAGGTGCGGTGGGTGCCGAGGGCGGGGGAGGTGGGGGGGGTGGGGGGGTCGACGAGTCGGACATGTTGCGCTCCGGTGTGCCCCGTGAGTGCCACGGGGCGGGGAGGTGATGGGCGGGGTGAAAGGGAGAGGAAGAAGGGTGGGGGAAGGGGAGGGAGGAGGAGGGAGAAAGGAGATCAGAAACACGGAAGGGGTCTGGGACGCGGCATTGTGACGGAAACCCCGCCGCGGCACAAGTTCAGGCCCAAAGCACGGGCTCAGCCTTCCTTTGCCTCATCCGAGGCCCGAGCGCAGGCGGAATGCCAAGTCGCGTTTGCTCACCTCGCCCTCACCACCCTCGACCCCTCCCGCTTCACCCGCCGCTTGATCTCCAGCAGCGAGATGTCCGTCCGCAGCGCCGCGGCGGCAATCCCCGTATCCCGCACCAGTTCATCAAACGTCTTCGCCGAATCCAGCGCACCCAGAATCACCTTCTGCGCATCTGTGAGCGATGCATCCAGCTCCCTCGCGCCCGCCGCGGCATCCCCGCCCGCCGCTTTCGTCTTCCCCTTCGCCGTCGTCCTCAACGGCTTCACCTCCGCGCGCAACGCCCCATCTCCGTCGCGCTCCCCACCAGCCGCACCCGCCTCCTCTCTCTCCTCCTCCCGCCCACCCTCAAACAACCCTCCCCCCACCGCATACCGCGACTCGTGCGTCCCCTGATACAAATGCCGCGCCGGTGTCTCCAGCGACTGAATCACATCATCCGGGTGCATCACCAGTTCCGCGCCGCCCGCACGCAGCAAGTCTAAACACCCCAGGCTCGCGGCCGAATCCACACGCCCCGGAATCGCAAACACCTCCCGCCCCTGCTCCTCCACCGCAACGCGAGCGGTGATCAACGCCCCCGACCCTCGTCCCGCCTCGATCACCAGCACCCCCAGCGACAACCCGCAGATGATCCGGTTCCGCGCCGGAAAGTTGTTCGCATCCGGGTTTGTCCGCATCGGCAGTTCGCTCACCACCGCCCCCCCGGCTCCCTGTCCCGCCGCGATCTGCTCAAACAACTCCGCGTTGTCCGGCGGATACACGTGGCTCAACCCGCATCCCAGCACCGCGATCGTCCGCCCTTTCATCCGCAGCGCGGCCCGATGCGCAGCAGTATCAATCCCCCGCGCCCCGCCCGAAACGACCGTCAATCCCGCTTGAGCAAACGCCGCGGCGAAGCGTTCTGTCTGTTCGATCCCGTAGTGCGTACACGAGCGCGACCCCACGATCGCCACGGGGTAGTGATCGAGATCATCCGGCCGCAACTCGCCACGCATATAAAGGATCGGCGGCGGGTCCGGCGTCTGCCGCAGCAGCGGGGGGTACGCCTCGCTTGTGATCGGCAGCAGCGTTGCCCCGACCTTCTCCGCTTCGCGCAGTTCATCTTCCGCCGCACGCTCGCTCTCGCGCATCCCCGCGAGGATCGTCCGCGCCTTCTCCGCGCCGATCCCCTTGATCCGCCGCAGCCCGCTCTCGTTGGTCGCCAAGACCGCTTCCGGCGAGCCAAACTCCTCAATCGCGCGGCGAATGAGAATCGAGCCCAATCCGGGCGTCATGGCGAGTCTGAGCAGCAAAATGAGCCTAGAATCGTGCGGCATCTGTTTGGAGTTTACCAACTTCGCGTCCCGCCGCAAGAGCCCTCGTACCACGCATGATGCAAATCTGTGCAAAGGTGGTATCTTGGCCCTTCTCGCCGCGGGGCACTCGCTGGCGCGATGACCCTCGCGCCAGCACCGGCACCCGGCCGGCCAAAGATTGTGTATCCCGCGGCCCGGCCCGCGGGCTGTCCGCCTCGAATGTCACTGATCGAAACCGTGGGTAGCAGGAGTTCGCCGTGGATTGTGCATCGGTCTTGAAGGAACTGGAAAAGGCGGGCACCGCGCCCAACCGCAAGACGCTGGCCGCCTGTGGCGTGAAGGGAACCGCCTTCGGCGTGCCCGACAGCACCCTCGCCGCGCTCGCCAAGAAGATCGGCCGCGACCACGCCCTCGCGCAGGAACTCTGGAAGACCGGCAACCACGATGCGCGAATGCTCGCCACCATGGTCGCCGACCCCAAGCAGCTCAACGCCGCCGCCGTCGACCGCTGGGCCCGCGATGCGGGCAACGGCCCGCTGGCCGAGGCCGCCGCGCGCGTCGCCGCCCAGGCCGCGGCCATCAACGCCGGCGTCAAGTTCGCCGATGCCAAGCGCTGGTCCGATTCGCCGGATGAATGGATCGGCACACTCGGCTGGACCATGATCACCGTCCTTGCCGAAGACGGCATCCTCCCCGAGAAGGATTCCGTCGCCGCCCTCGACCGCATCGAACGCGGCATCGCGACCGCCAAGAACCGCACCCGCCACGCCATGAACCTCGCGCTCATCGGCATCGGCATCGGCTTCGCCACCCTGCGCGAGCGCGCGGTCGCCATCGCCGAGAAGGTCGGCAAGATCGAGGTCGATCTCGGCAAGCCCGGCGACTCAACCCCCGATGCCCACGCCGCGATCCTCAAGGGCAAGGGCGGCGCCAAGGCCAAAGCCGCCGGTGCCAAGAAGGCCGCGACCAACGGCAAGAAGCCCGTCACCACCACGACCATCAAGAAGAAGACCGCCGCGGCCCGCTGAGCACGGCTTCCGAGCGCGGCTGCGGTTACGGCGCGCCGACGTCCGGGTCCCGCAGTGCCCTTTGCTGCGCCCACGCCCGCCACTGTTCGTTCTCGCCGCGGAGCGCGATCTCCGCGAGCATCGCGGCCGTTCGGTCATCGGTGCGTTGATGCCGGACCTGCAGACGCACCAGCCCCTGCATCGCGCCGATGTGATCCGGATACACCTCGATCGCCGCGGCGTAGTTCCGCATCGCCTCATCGATGCGCCCCGCGCGCTCGAGCGTGAGCGCCAAGTTGATTCGCGGATCAGGATGCCCCGGCATGAGTTTTCGAGACCACTCGAACTCTGACGCTGCCGAATAGAGATCGCCCCGGGCCAGGAAGAGCACGCCGAGGTTGTTGTGCGCCGGGCCGTAGTAGAGGTCGCGCGTGAGGGCCTCGCGCAGCAGCTTCTCCGCCTTGTCGGGCTTGGAGTGCATGATCTCTGCCGCCTGTCGCGTCAGCCGCTCGGCCTCGGCGGTGTTGCGGTCGGCCTCGCCCAGCGGCGTGTACGGGCTCGCGCTGCGGCCGCCGGATGCGCACCCGGCAAGCAATGGCGCGATACTTGCCGCGACAACCACGATGATGGAGAGCTTCTTCAACGCAAGGCTCCTGATGCGGCGGGCAAAGCGGCGGCGGGCTCGACGAACAGTGTCTCCAGCGTGATGACCACGCGGAGTGGAAGATCGCTCCCCGGGGACGGCTCGCGCCGCCCCGGGGGCTCGGGAGAGAAATCAATCGCGGAGACGATCCAGTCGGGGTGCGCCTCGCGCCACGCGCTGAGGAACCGGCCGACCTGCGGGAGGGAGATGGGCGCGAGTGTCAGCAGCGCGCGCTGCCGCACCGCGGCAAGTCCGGGGGCATTCGCTTCGCCTGGGACTGGAGCGGCGGACGGGCGGAGAGCGATCGGCATCTCCGCCGCGGGAGAAAGCGACGAAAGCGATGCAGCGGGGAGGCCGGCGGAGGCGAGGGCCTCGTTGACGGCGGTGGTCAGCCCGCCCTTTGCAAGCGGAGGCCGGCCGCGCTGGGCCCATTCGGCGGTGCGGGCGCTGAGCGACTCGATGGTGCGGACCTGCGACAGCGTCGCTTCGAGCCGAGCCATCGCCCGGCGAGACTCGTCCCGGACAGCGCGAGCCGCGACGAACTGCACCCCCGCGATGGCGAGCGCGGGGAGGAGCAAAAGGATGAGCATGCGCTGGAGCATGGTCATTGCACAGGCTCCATCACGGCTGCCCGCCGGAGCGTCAGCGTGAGGCGGACAAGGGAGGCGGGCGGCTCTGTGCTCGCGCCGGTCGAAACCGATCTGCCGATGGTGGTGAGGCGGGGCTCATCGAGCGACCAGCCGGTGGGAACGGTGAACGCGCGGAGGAACGACGCGGCTTCCCCATCGATGGTGAGTGTCAGGGCGATCACCTCGCCGGTGATGTGAAGGGACTGCACGGTGCATACCCAGGTGTCGGAAGTGGATTGAGGGGTGGGCCACGCCGCGAGCAGCGTCTCCAGCGGGCCCGTCGCATCCCGCGGCGGGTTGATCCGCCCTGCGGCCTCGGCGGAACGCTGCGCGATGGCGAGAACCGCCGGGAGCGTGTCGGGGGTAATGCGGACAGGCGCGGCGATCGCGCGGCCAAGGTCCTGCGCCGCGGCATCGGCCGCGGCGAGCGCATCGGCCGCGAGTTGACGGTCGCTCGCAGCGCGGCGGTTTAGCCCGATCGCCAGCAGCAAGACAGCCAGCAGGGATGCCGCGAGGACCACCGCGCGGCGAAGTGATCGCGCAGCACGGAAGTGCGCAGGCTCGAGTTCGCCGATGAGCAGGTTGAGCGAGGCGGCCAGTGATGCAGGGTCGGCAACGCGATCCGCGGCCGGATCCGCGAGCAGTTCATCGCGGATGAACGTGGGCAAGGAAGCGGGAACAAGCGCGGTCGCGAGCGGCGGAAGTGCAGCCTTGAGTTCCGCAGTTGACGCTCCGCACGCCAGGATGCGGCCAGCGCCAAGAGGCGTGCAGACGATGTGCAGCGCGGCAGACTCATCGCCAGCGGTGACTTCCGGGAGCGGAACATCTTCCTCGAACGCCATGCGCAGGCCGATGGGAAGACGGCCTGCACGTACTCGTGCACCGGCCGGCGCATCCAGAACGGACCAGTACAGCCGCTCGGCGGGGATGGCTGGTTGGGTGGTCGAGGGCGCTGCGGCGAGCGCATCGCCTGTGCGTGGCGCAACCCGCGAAGCTGACGCGGTGATGGTCACTTGCTGCTCCCTCCGCTCCCGGCGCTGTTGGCCGTCGGCCGTTCGAGGGTCAGTGTGTGCGTGTGCGTGCCGGTGCGGATGGTGATGCTGCCCTGCGTGATCGACTCGATACTCCTGCCCGCGTGCCGATCGCCCGCCGCGAGCTCGAGGACCGCATCCGTCTCGGGGTCATACAGCATGGCCCGCGGCGTGAAGCCCGCGTGCGCGGCGTCGCCATTGCGATGCTCGGCGATGATCGCGAGCAGTTGCCACTTAAGCGGCGGAGGTGGGGGCTTGGGCGCCGACGATGTCGGGGTGGCGGGCGTCGGAGCAGGGGGGGTGGGGGGAGCGGGGGGGGCGACCCAGAGGGGTGCGCGGAACGCGGCCAGATCCAGCGGCGCGGCGGGTGCCGCTCCATCACCGATGCCGCCGGCATCATCCGCTTCACCGCCCGCGATTGCTTCATGCGACGCTCGCATCGCCTGAGGCAGGGTGCCGCTGGGGACCGCGAGTGCCCACCATGCGGCGAAGAGCACGACCGCCACGCATCCCGCCGCGATCATGATGTCTGCGACCGCGATGCCAACACGCGGCGCGTCATTGCAGACGGCGTGCGGAGGAAGCTCGCTCATGGCGTGATCACCTCCTCCTCATCGAGCAGGTCGATGACGCGGCCAACCTCGGCACGTGTGGTCAGGCCGCGGGCGACCAGGGACTCCCCGGCCGTTCGCAGCGAGACCATCCCCCCCGCGTGCGCTGCGGCCTTGATGCGGTCGGCGGAGACACGCTGGGTGATCAGGCCGCGGATCGCGGCATCGACGGTCAGCAGTTCGAACACGCCCAGCCGGCCCTTGAACCCGGTGCCGAGGCACTCGGCGCACCCGTCACCGGCACACGGGGCATGGATGCTGCGCACCAGCCGCTGGGCGAGCACCGCGGAGAGTGAGGAGGCGACCAGGAACGGCTCAACGCCCAGGTCGAGCAGCCGCGCCACTGCGCCCGCGGCATCGTTCGTGTGCAGGGTGGAGAGCACGAGGTGCCCCGTCAAGGAGGCCTGCACCGCCATCCGCGCCGTCTCTTCATCGCGGATCTCCCCGACCATGATGACATCCGGGTCCTGCCGGAGGATGTGCCGCAGGCCGGTGGCGAACGTCACGTTCTTCTTCGGATCGACCTGCGTCTGGCTGATCGCCCCCGCGCCCCGCGGCCCATTGCTGCTGCCTCGCCCTGTGTTGCTCCCCCGCATGATCGCGCTGATCGCCGACAGGTCGTACTCGACCGGGTCCTCGACGGTCATCATGTTCAGTTCGCACCCGCCGCCGCTGCGCTCGGCATCATGGTGCGAGCTCAGCCACGCGAGCGTCGCGTACAGCGTCGTCGTCTTGCCACTCCCCGTCGGACCGGTCGAGAGCACGATCCCGCTCGCCCGGTTCACCTGCGCGAGGTACCGGGCCTCAACCTCCGCGGGCATCCCCAGCGCGGCGAAGCTGAGCAGGTGCGGGGATCGCGACGGATCGAGCAGCCGCAGCACGATGCGCTCCCCGTACGTGCTCGGCAGCGTGCTGATCCGCAGGTCGATGCGTCTTCCGGTGCTGGTCCCCGCGTTGCCGATGGTCACGCTCGCCCGCCCATCCTGCGGAGCGCGCCGCTCGGCGACATCCAGCCGCGCCATGACCTTGATCCGGCTGACCACCGCCGATGCCAGCGAGCCCGGCAGGTCGCGCACCGTGTGCAGCGATCCATCAAGGCGATACCGCACCAGCGTCCGGTCCCCGGCGTGCGAGACCGCATTGCCCCCGCCACCAACACCACCTCCGCCACCGCTCCCTCCCACCGGCTGGATGTGCACATCGCTTGCCCCGCGCAGCAGAGCCTCGAACAGGATCAGGTCCACCAGCCGCACCACCGGGGCCTTGCCTGAGGTTGACAGCAGATCGCTCTCCGCCGCGCGCACCGCCGCGGCCAAGTCGCCCGCAAGGTCCTCCGACCCCTCGACGGTCACGCTCGGGACATCCAGCGGGATGCCGCTCGTGTTCCCTGAAGCTCCTTCGCCCTGACCATCGGACCGACCGCCCCCTTCAGCAAACCTCGCATATGCCTCATCAATCGCCGCGGCGATGTGCTCGGGATCGCCGATGCGGGTGGTCACCACCCGCGCCAGCCGCACACCGATGTTGTACACCGCCGCGGGGCGTGTCGAAGGCGCGACGAGTAAGCGCTCGATGCACGGACGCTCGCCCGCGACCTCCTCGCCCCCCTCGGCCTCGTCCGTCCCCTCACTCAGGATCAGGTGCCGCCGGGCGAACTCGCGCGGGATGCGCGCCAGGAACTCCGCGCTCGGAGCCCGCGAGTCCCCCGCGTGCGCACGCGACACGCGCACCTCGACCGGTGTCTTCGGAGCCAGCTTGGCAACTTCCGCGGCGATCACCGCATGATCCTCGGCGCAAGCTCGGGCCAGCCGCCCGCCGACTGCTCTTCGCTCAGGCCCGCCTCGCCCGCCGCACGATCCGAGATGTACTTCAGCTCCTCGAACCCCGTCCCCGCCGCGCCGCGCATGACATTCGCGCGAAGGAACACAAAGAACCGTGTCCGGCTGCGCTGGTTGGTCCGGTTCTTGAACAGCTCACCGATGATCGGGATCGCGCCGATCCCCGGCACGCGGCTCTCCCCCTCGCCATCGGCGATCGCCTCCAGCCCGCCCACCACCACCGTGTACCCATCGGGGATGGTGGCGATGCTGTTGACGCTGTTCTCCTGCCGCGGCGGCGGAAGGTTGGCCGTCGCGCTCCCCGTGAACGAGCTGAGCGTCACCTGATAATCCAGCACAAGGTGGTCCCCCTCGGCGATTTGCGGCCGCACCGTGATCGAGGTCCCGGCGTCAAACGTGCCGCCGAAGCTGGTCGTCGCGACCGTGTCGCTGGCGTTGGTGCTCGCATACGGCTGCTGCAGCGAGGAGTTGAACGTCGCCTGCTGGTTGTTGTTGACCAGCACCCGCGGCACGCTGAACGAGCGGCCCTGATTCACCGTCTCCAATGCTCGGATCACCACGCTGAAGTCGCCGGGGTTGAGCACCACCCCGCTGAACCCCGCGGCATCGCCGACCGTGCGCGAGCCCGCATTCGCCCCCGTCCCCGCGCTGCTCAGCCCAAACAGCGAGGCCAGGCGGATGAGCGTGCCCCCGCTGACCTCGATCTTTTCGAGCTCGACGCCAAGCTGCATGGTCTGGGAATCCGACAGGCTCACCAGCATCGCCTCGATCATCACCTGCGGCTGGCGGACATCGAGCGTGGGGAGGAGCTTCTCGAGCTGCGCGAGGATCCGGGGCTCACCCACGGCGATGAGGGTGTTGGTGGCCTCATCGGCGGTGAGGGTGAGGGCATCATTCCGGCCGCCACCGCCGCGGCCTCCGACCGCGCGGCTGCCGCGCGTCATGCCGCGGAGCAGCGGCGAGTCCGCCGGCTCGACAGCGATGGTGGCCCCGGAGGGCCTGGGTGGAGGCGGAACCAGACGCGGCTCACCCGCAGCTCGGTCGGGTGCTGCCTCGGAGCCCATCGCCGCGGCCGCATCGTCCGCCCCCGCGGCATCCAGCATCCCCACCGACACCAGCCTCTCGACGATGCCGATCACCTCGCGCACGTTGCGGTGCTTAAGCGTGAACGTGCGCAGGGGGCGGCGGGTCTGCGGCGGAGCGGCGGCAATGCCGGCAAGCGTCTGCTCCACCACATCATGCTGTGATGGTGTGCCGGTAATCAGCAATGACCCGGTCGCATCATCCGCAATCGCCGACCAGCGGTCATCCGCCGCCGCGCCCGCTGGGTTGGCCGTCCTGCTTGCGACGATGGTCTGGTCAACGAGTCTCGCGGCTTCCGCAGCGCCCAGCACTCCGGCATCGTAACGCCGAGTCTGGATCGCTTCGCGCTGGTCGAGTGTCGAAAGCACATCGGCCCATGCCGCGATGCGGTCCATCGGCGCGAGGATGAAGACGGAGCGACCGCCCGGCGACGGAAGAAGCTCACCCCCGGTACGAGCCGCGGCGGCTGAGGAACCTGTCGGCGTGGCCGTGCTCGAAAGGCCGGCTGTCGGCGTCTCTCGCTTGCTCATGATCTGCATTGCCAGCGTGGCGAGCACGCTCGGGCTTAGGTGCTTGCACGTGTACTCGGTGATGTGCACGGCCTGCAGCGGAGAGTCCAGCGCGACCGCTGCGGCGGCCGCGGCCTCGGCGTGCAGGCGGAGATCAGAGATGATGAGCGTTCGTGTACCCGGCTCCTCGACAACAGATCCGCCGGGCTTGGAGAGCAGCGGTGCAATCGCGGCAGCCGCATCCCGCGTCGATGCATGCTGAAGCTGAACCGAGAGTTTGCTGAAGCTCGGCGGAAACTCCGCCAAGGCATCGGCAGACTCCCCTCGCTCGGCACCGCTCCGAGGGGCAGCGTTGGGAGAGCTACTCGGGAGGTATGGCTCGGCCTGGACCAGCTGCGCGGCGTTGGCAAACCGAACCACCGCGAGCGCGGGATCGCGCGGCCCGCCCAGGTGTGCGGTCACGAGTCCCTGCTCGGCGAGAAGTCGGTTGGTGAGGCTCCACAGCTCGTGATCATCGAGTGTTGACGGCAGGCGAAGCGTGACCTTCGACTTCAGGAGCTGTTCGTCGTAGGTAATCCTCAGCCCCAGCCGCTGCGAGGCGAGATCAACCAGGCGAGACAGCTCGATCTGTCCGGAGGAGAGCTGGACGCCGGCGAGCGGCCTCTCGGGCTCTGCACCCGGACCCATCTGGGCGGATGTCGCGGCGGAAGCACTGAGTGTCCCGGCGGCAAGCCAACACCAGCCCGGCACGAGCAGGACGGGTGAGCGGGCAACAGCACGTCGGCCTTCTGCTTTCAGCATGAGCACGCTCGCAAACTGGAGATCGACTTGCGTTGGATCGACTGCACGCGAGTCTAATGATGCGAGGAGCGAGTTCACGACGCCTCGGACGATTGTGGATAACTCGTTCGGCGAAGCGCCGCACAGGCGCAGCATGTCCGTCTCGGGAAGTTGTGAAGCGGATTGGAGTTACGACAACAGTGTTTCAATCCGTCCTGAAGTCGTTCCACAGATCTGAGGAAAGCGGACGCAAATTCCACCGATCTGAGGAAACGCTTGTTGTCACAAGCTCTTGCAGGCAACGTCTCAGTTGACAGCCGCCCGACACCGACGGTACACACCGCCCCGTGCTACTCCGCACGGGAGGTGACTCATGGGTAAGCGTCGCAGCGGTCTGCTGATGAAGGCTCTGGCATGCATGCTCGCAAGCGGGACGCTGTGTGCCGCGGCGGGTTTCGCGGCGGATGACCCGCCGGGGCCGACAGTGTGCGACCAGAATCGGATTCACCTTCCCGTCGTCTCCCCGCCGGCATCACCGCGATCCGCGAAGGCGTGTTGGGCTTCACCAATGTGGTGGGGGCAGACCATCTGGCTACCTGGACAAACCCGGATTCACCCAACGGAGAAGGACTCGGCGATGGCCATGGCTCGGCGGGAGATGCGTTGAAGCGATTCGCATCGCTGCGCATCGACACGCCCGACCTTCCGAACGGCTGGCCGGAGAGTGCTTCGCCTTCGCGAACCACGATCCTCGGCCAGAACAGTTCGGGAGTGTCGTATCTCTCGCCGGATGTGCCAGCGGCACATCTGGAGTCCGATCGCCACAGCGCATCGATCGCCAGCATGGCTGTGGATACGCCCGGCGGCAGGCGGTTCTATCGAATCCATCGGCTTGTGTCGCGTCCTGATCCGGCGGCAGACCCGCCTTCCACGACATTCCCGCCCCACGGCCATGGCGGTGAACGGGTGGCGATGCGAACAGTGTACTTCCACCCCTACATGTGGCAGGGGTACTACCGCGGACCACATGACGACCGCTCCCACTCCGAGATCGGGTCGGCGGATCTGTCCAAAGCCCGCTGGATCGCGATCATCGATGAGTTCGCCAATGTTGAAGACTGGGAAGACTACAACAACACCTACGACCAGCCGAATGGTGTCCAAGGACTGATGAGCCGACGGGTGGTCGAGATGAACCCGGCGGGGTATGTGCTTCGAGACCGGTTGTGGCAGTTCACCGAAGAAGGCCCGATCGTGACCGGCGGCGGGCTCGGCGAGCAGCACGTCTATGCCACCGTCGAGCAGTACTTCAACGGCTCCATGCACCAGTTGCCCCCGGCACAGCCCGAGCCCGCTTCAAACCCCAACTCCAATGACCATCCGCGCCTGCCCGTCGAAGATGATCTGGCCAGCCTCCGAAATGAACTCCTGCTCGTCGAGCATCGTTCCGTCGGCTGGTCCGCCGGCGAGCTCGAGAGCACCACTCCCGGGCAGTCCCCCGGCCTGCTCTCCTTCTACGACTACACCATGCTCGACGGCGAAGACGGCAACCCGGAGCCGAACACCAATCTGCCGTGGTCGCAGCGGCTGAAGCTGGTCTCGGAGGGCATCCGTCGCGGCAACGACTCGGGCGCGACGCCAAAGCTGTACAAGCGGCAGATGTTCTACGGAGTTCCCTACGCACAGACGGTGCAGGATGTGCAGGTCGAGTTCCTCACGCCGCGGACACTGCCGCTGGCGTCACCCCCGGCGCTCGAGTCCGCGGCGGCATCGCAGGACTTTGATTACAAGGCCACGTACACCATCACAGAGAAGCGTGACCCGCAGGACTCGACGGTCCCGCCGATGCAATGGCCGGTAAGCGGGAGAATGGTCGTCGGGCCGCCACGGCAGGTTCGGCCGGGCTCCGACTGGTACTACCCCGTGGAGCGAGAGTTTTACGACGACCTGGGAAATCCGAAGTGGTCGGCCACGGGCCTGCTACGTGATCCGTACCAGCCACAGGATCCAGCAGGCGAGCACAACTCGATCATCCTGACACACTTCTACCGCGATGAGACGGGCCAGGCGCGATACACGATCGCGGATGCATCCACCGGACCTGTGTCGGTGCCAGATGGCGAATGGTCCGTGGATGGATTACCGCCATATGCCGTACCAGAGTTCCCGGCCGATTCGAACAACAGGGTGTGGGCTCGGGTTCCGGACGAATCGGGGCTGAACTACGTCACCGCATTCGGATACGACAGCTACGGCCTCAGCGACACCTACTTCCCCAACGGTCGCAGGTGGGCGCGCCGAACGGTACGGATCCAGGACCCCTTACATGATCCCTCGCAAGGTGTTGCTCCGTTCATAGCACGGGTATACACCTTCAACAACCTTCAGCGAACCGACGAGAACGACCCTTACTACACCCAGACGCTCTCCCCGGGCGAGATCAAGGACTATGCGCGCCCGGAGCCAACTGGCTCGCCGCGGCGAACGCTGCGTGTCATCTATCCTGAAGTCTTTCAGATCTTCGCCGGCGGTGTGTCGCACGATGTGCCACACGAAGAGCTCTGGCGCATCCAGCTCGGGATCGATTCGAACGGCAGGATTGCGCGAGCGGACCTGCTGGAAGCCTCGCCATCAGGCCAGATGCTGTCCGTCGGGACAAGGTTGACGAACGACTTGGGCGAGGTCCTTCGCGAGGAAGAGATCGACGGCACTATCACTCGAACGACGCGGAGCCCCCTCGGGCACGCGTTGCGCCGCTACGTCGGTACCGATGATGCAGATTTCGAATCGGCAGGCGGAGTCGGCAACATGGTGCTGCTCGACCGGACGGAGTACGGTACCGGGCTCCACGATGCGTGGCTGCCCACCATCACGCGGCAGTACACCCGCCAGCCAGAGTGGGCCGGTGAACCATTCGGCTCGCTCCAACAGGCCGACCTCGATGGAATCGCCACCGTCACGCGTTACGACTGGCGGATGCGTCCGGTCCGGGTGGAGTCGTACGTGCAGGGCGATCCAGGCCAGCTCACTCCCGCGCAGACCACATCCACAACGCTCACCATTCTCGATCACATCGACCGGCCGGTCCTGGTCGTGTCATATGGTGCCGGAGGGCCCGGCGTTGATGAACTCCCACCCGCGCTGGAGCCGACCAAGCTGATCGATGATGCGGCTCTGCCCTCGCCGAGAGACTACTTTGGCCTCTCGTGGCGACCGGTGTCCGTCGTCTCGATGCGATACGGGCCTGATGGTTCGTTGATCGAACGCAGGACATACGACGTCGCGTGGACCCCAACCTCCAGCGGCGGCGAGGTCCCCTATCAGACCGAGATCACGCACTACGCCCAGGGCGGTGCGGAGGTCTTCGCTCAGCGACCCGGCCAGCCCGTCACGCTCAAGGAGCTGGACGGCGTCGGCCGCGTGGTGTCGGTCCGCTCGGTCGTTCCCGATGCTGGCTCGTGGTCGTACGAACTCTCCAGAACGGACTACGTCCACGACGCCGATGGCAACGTGGTCGAGTCCATCCGCTGGGAGCGCATCGTGAACGACACGGCCGCCGCTCTGTCCCCGGCCAATGCCGTTCGCTCGCGAACACTGAGCTGGTTCGATGTCGAGAAACGCCTCATCGCAACGGCTGACCTCGGGACCGAGCAGCCCGACAACGTGTTCATTGCGGGCACCTCCAGCTTCCAACGGCCGAATGAGCCTCCCGCGAGCACCGATCCCACGCTCGTCCCCGGCATGCCCGCATACGCGCAGATCTGGAAGTATGTCTACGACCGCGCCGGGAACCAGACCGAAGTGATCGACCCCGCCGGGTCGGTGACCAAGAGCGTCTTCTCGTCAACAGGCCGGTTGACCCGCAAGATCGAGAACTTCGACAACGGAGGCTCGCAGGAGCGAGCGACGGACTACGAGTATCAGTACGGTCGGCTGATCGCGATGCGCACCGATCGCACGCCTCACGATCCCAGTGATGGCAAGCAACGCACGCTCGTGGTCTACGGCGCATCCATCGTCGACGATGGCTTCAACATCGTCTCGCAGAACAACGGGTTGATCGGCGAGTTGCGGATGCCCAACGAGAACGGCGGAATAGAGAGCCCGCCCCACACCCTCTCGCTCCGCTACAACTTCGCCGGCCAGGTCGCCGAGCGCATCGATGCCCGCGGCTGTGCTCTGCGGTACCGCTACGACGACCAGGGGCGGCTCAGCTCTGTGCAGGTCGGCCACTACATCACCGCGCAGCAGTACAAGAACGGCTATCCCCCCGGCATGACCCCGGTGACCGGCGTTCCGGCGGATCGAGTCGCCTACGTCGAACACACCTACCACCCGCGAGGACACCTCGAACTCATCACGAACCGCGCGCAGGCCGCCGCGAACCAGCCCGCGCACGCCGGCGCGATCATCTCCCAGAACCGGTTCGATCGCGATGATCAAGGCAACCTCATCGCTGACTGGCAGTCGCACGGCGTGGCGGTCAACCCCTCAACCTCTCCCCGCACGGAGTACGAATGGGAGTACACCCCGGCCGCTCTGGATCCACAGGCCCTGCTCCCCGATGCGGGTAGAACGCTCCTGACCAAAGTGCTGTATCCCGCCCACCCCGGCGTGACGCCGCGCCGCGAGATCTCGCTGGACTACCGAACCTCCGGCAGCGCAGATTTTGTGCTGCCGTCGATCGCCGCGATGTCCTCCAACGTCGCGCCCCTCGCCATCGCGGACTTCGAACACATCGGCCTCGGCCGCCGCGCCCGCACGGAACTCGCCGGCGGGATGATCGTCCAGAACCTCGTAACCGCCGATCAGGGCAACGCGGTCGGCCTCGCCGGTCTCGACGCTCTCGGCAGGCTCAAGGACCTGCACTATCAGAACTCCGCATCGCCCGCCGCGACCCTCTTCCGCGGCCGGTACTTCCACGACCACCCCGGCAACCGCTCCGGCGTGATGATCACCCAGGCCCCGGTCGGCGGCCAATCGCGAGACAACACGCACTCGCAGGTCAACCGCTACGACAAGCTCCAGCGACTCATCGCGACCGATGTCGGCGCCATGCAGGTCGATACGCAGACGCAGCTTCCAATCATCAACCCCACAACCAAGTCCCCGCAGATCGAGCAGGCCTCGCTCGTCCGCGCCGATGCCTGGCAGCTCGACCTCCTGGGCAACTGGGTCGGCGGCGCAGCCGCGGGGATCACCGGCCCGCCCGGCGGCTGGGGAACCGATGGCGCGCCGACACCACCCTCGTGGGTCCCGCTGGATCCAAGTGACTCCCCCGGCCGCGTGGCCTTCGGCCAGCTCGATGCCGGCATCCCCGGCATCACGCCCGATGCGCCCGGTGAGTACAAGCAGTGGACCCACACGGTCAACGAGCAGAACGAAACGCGTCTGGTGGACTTCGCCGAAGGCGGCGAACCCCCGACAAGCGCAACGAGCCAGGAGCAGTGGGTCCGCCGCGATGCCAGCGGGAATGTCATCTACGACGGCACGTACTACTACCAGTACGACGCGTGGAACCGTCTGATCCAGATCAACCTCGGGATCAAGACCACGACCGCGCCCGGCACACCCGCCCCCGGCGAGCCGGAGCCTCTTCCCGGTGAACTGAGCTTCACGGTGAAGCCCGGCCTGCTCGTCAAGCACTACAGCTACGACGGCCTCGGCCGGCTGATCCGCACACAGAGCCCCTGGCCGGATGTCCAGGAGGGCGCGGTCACCAAGCAGGTCCGCAGCGAACGGTTCTTCTACGACGGCATCCGCCGCATCCAGGAACTGGTCACCGACCCCGTGCTGAACAAGACGGCCGCGATGACCACGGGCGACCCCGGCCTGATCGAGTTGGCCGAGGCCGAGGGCGAGATCCTCGGCGAGAACGAAGAAGCCCTCGAAGGCGAGTTCGTCTTCGATGGCGACACCACCTCCCTCAAGCTCGAAGACGGCCAGTCCGCCGCGCAGGGTGGGGGAACTGGAGGGGGTGGCGGCGGCAGCTATGTCCTGCTGACCTACCTGGCCCGCGAGTACATCTGGGGCCCCGGCGACTCCCACGCGGGCGTCGATGAGCTGCTGGTCTACTTCAACCACAACCGCTGGGCGTACTGGCCCCTGCAGGATGCCGGCGGCGACATCGTCTCCGTCTGCGACATGGGCGGCACGAATCCGGCCGGTGGAAACGCCGCTCGCGTCTGCGGGCAATGGCGGTATGATGCGTACGGGGCCGCAACGGCCTCAGAACACTTGGCCGCGTTCCCGCAGCTGCACTGCGGCCACAAGGCCCTCTTCTTTGACAGACTGGATATCGGTGTGGACCCCGGCGCACAGGGCATCGAGCCGCCGCGGCTGATCCCCTTTGCGCACCTGCTGGTGCACATGCGCAACCGCGCATACTCGCCGCAGATGGGCCGCTTCATGCAGCCCGACCCCAACGCGACGGCGATGACGCTGATCGAAGCCGCCTCCTATCACGGCCGCGGTATGGATGCCATGGTCGCCGCGTTCGACATGCAGGGCATGTACGGCGACGGCATGAATCTGTACGAGTACCTCGGGTCAAGCCCGTGGGGTCGAAGCGATCCGCTGGGTCTCTCCTGGGACCCGTTCAGCATGGTGGATGACTTCCAGGCCGAACACGCGGCGAGCACGGCCGCGTTCATGTCGGCGCTGGGCCGCAGCGCAACCGCCACCGCGGTGATCGCGGCCACCATCGCCAGCTACCTGCCCTTCCCCTTCGTGGGCAATCTCGGCGAACTCGCGCTCTACGCACTCGGCGAGACCTCCGAGACGGACCTGGCGATGGCCATGGCGCTGGGCCTGGTCCCCGGCGGCAAGCTCGCGGCCAAGTTCAGCGGGCTCGGCTCGTTCATCGGCAAGATCGGGTCTTCGGCGTGGAGCACAGCGACCTCATATGCGCGGAAGCTCACGAGCCGATTCTCTCGGGGTGGTCTGGCACATCGGGCGCAGGCGGCCGTGAAGGCGTGCGTCCGACACTGTTTTGAGGCGGCGACCGAGGTCTGGACCGCGCGGGGGCTGGTCCCGATTGAGGAGATTCGAGAAGGTGATCTTGTCATCGCCACGGACGAAACGAACGGCGAGCTCACGCTTCGACCTGTCACGAGGACGTTTACGCGTTATGGCGCTCCAATCGTCGCCGTGACCATTCTGCTAGGAGGCCTTCACTCAGAGACGTTCGCCACAACTGAAGAGCATCCGTTCTACGTAGAAGGCCGGGGCTGGGTCCAGTCGCTGAACTTGCAGTCTGGAGACGTGGTCCGAACACTGGGAACGGGGGCGGCGACTGGGACCGGGCCGGTGGCCGAGATCGGAGCTGTGGAGTTCACCAGCCGGCTCGCGACGGTATACAACTTCGAGGTCGAGGGCCTGCATAACTACAGGGTCGGCGCCAGCGGCGTTCTCTCGCACAATGGCTCGCCGTGTGATTGGCATCACGCGTGGCCGAAGTTTCTAGTGTCGTGAACTGAAAGAGGGCGCAACCGCGTTGGGCGGGGGCGCGTATCGACTCCGGGGTACTCTGGAGTCGAACGATGAGCACGCGTGCACCTTTGAACCTGACCGATGTGGAGCGCGAAG
>JAEYUO010000029.1 GCA_023432465.1 Planctomycetota bacterium
ACCCCCTCCCCCCCCCCCCCTCCCGCGCGGTCATGCGTTCACCCGGATCGATCCGCGCCCAAGGCGTCAAGATGACACTCGCCGGAAGTGTGGCATCTTGGCGCCTTGCCCCCCCATCACCCCCCCACCGGTCACCGATCCGCTCGTACCCTCCGCGGATGACCAAGCCACGCCGCCTCACTCCGCCCAGCCCGACCTCGCCCTCCCTTGATCGCTTTGCGCTGTACGAACTCTGCGTGCAGTCCCCCGATTATGACGCGAAGATGCTCCGCGCGATCCACGGGCGCTCGCCCGCCACGCTCGGCGAGGACTTCTGTGGCTCCGCCGCGATCTCCCGCGCGTGGGTCGCGCTCTCCCCAAAATCAACCGCCATCGCCGTCGATCATGATGAGGCGACGCTCGCCGCTGCACAGGCCCGCGACCCCGGTCTGAAGCACAAGAAGCTCGCCGGCCGGATCACCTACATCCTCGCCGATGTCCTCGCCGTCCGCGACAGGTGCGACATCATCACCGTCCAGAACTTCTCGATCTGCGAGCTGCACACACGCCCCTCGCTGGTGAAGTACCTGAGGCACGCACGCTCTCGCCTCGCGCCCCGCGGCCTGTTTGCCTGCGATATCTACGCCGGGGCGGACTGCTTCTTCACGGGCCGAATCAAACGCATCGTCGAGGGCCCGAACGGCGAGAGGATCACGTACACCTGGGAGCAC
The DNA here is from genome assembly GCA_023432465.1 of Planctomycetota bacterium. Classification (GTDB taxonomy): domain Bacteria; phylum Planctomycetota; class Phycisphaerae; order Phycisphaerales; family UBA1924; genus JAHBXL01. Next base: position 711 of record JAEYUO010000029.1, read on the forward strand.
CGGACGACCGATCCGCTCCGCGCCCGCGTGCAGAACGCGATCCACTTCGAGGTTCGCGGCGGCTCGGCGGGCAGGAAGCCGCAGAGGCTCACCGATGCGTTCGTGTACGACTGGCGCCTCTGGAGCCCGCCCGAGCTCGCCGAGGCGATGCTCGAGGCCGGCTTCTCTCAGGTGCAGTTCTACCCGCGCTTCGCCGAGGCGATCGATGATGATGACCGCTACCACGTCCTGCCCATCGAGGACAGCAACGAGCTGAGCGACTCGTTCAGCGTGTATGTCGTGACGCGGCGGTAGGCCTCAGTCGATCCCGCTCGCCGCCAGCCAGCGTTCCGCATCAATCGCCGCCTGGCAGCCCATGCCCGCCGCGGTGACCGCCTGGCGGTAGTGCTCATCGGCCACATCGCCCGCCGCGAACACGCCCGGGATGTTGGTGTAGCTGTTGCGCTGCTTGAGCGCGACATACCCGCTGGAATCGAACTCGATCCCCGAGTCCTTCAGGAACTTCGTCGCCGGCGTGTGGCCGATCGCGATGAACAGGCCGCCGAGTTCGAGCGTCGAGCGCTCCTTGGTCACCGTGTCTTCCAGCAGCACGCCGGAGATGTGTGCATCGCCGAGGACATCGACGACGACCTTGTTCCACAGCACCTTCGCGTTCGGCCGCGAGAGGAACCGGTCCTGCATGATCTTGCTCGCCCGGAGCGAATCGCGCCGATGGATGATGTACACCGTCGAGGCGAACTTGGTGAGGTAGGTCGCCTCCTCCATCGCCGTGTCGCCGCCGCCGATGACGCCCAGCGGCTTGTCGCGGAAGGCGGGCAGCGCGCCATCGCAGACGGCGCACGCCGACACCCCGCCGCCCGTGGTCGCCAATCGCATCTCGTTGGGCAGGCCGAGCCAGTTCGCCGTTGCGCCCGTCGCGATGATCACCGCGTGCGCCTTGACGACCTTGCCCTCGGCCGTGTGCAGCACGTGCGGCACGCCCGGCGTGCGAGAGAACTCGCACCGCGCGATGTCCTCCATCAGCGTCCTGGTCCCGAATCGCTCCGCCTGCTTCTGGAACAGGCCCATCATCTCGGGTCCGACCACGCCCGCCGGAAACCCCGGGTAGTTCTCAACCTCGGTCGTGAGCATCAACTGCCCGCCGGGGAGGATCGGCCCGGGGTCCTGCTTGGGCACGCCCATGTACACCACCGGGTCCAGCTTCGCCCGGGCCGCGTAGATCGCGGCCGTCCACCCCGCGGGGCCCGAACCAATGATCACCACCTTGTGCGCATCGCCTGTCTGTGCCATGAAGCTGAAACTCCCAGTCGCGATCGGACCCGGCCGCGCCGCCGCGGCGAGCCCCGCCCGCGATGTTGAACCACTGATACGCTCACCCGGGCCCAAAGGTGCGAGGATGAGCTCGACCCTGCCCGCCGGACCCCGCGGTCAGCGCAGCTCGCCCTTCTCGATCAGGTAGGCGCGGCCGAGCGACATGAACGGTGGCCAGAGCAGGTAATCCCCGCGAACACCCGTGCGGTCCTGCGTTGCGTTGAGGCACTGCGAGGCCAGTTGATCCGGTCCGACGGAGTAGATCACAAAGTGGTCGGACCGCATCGGGACTTCAAACTCGGGCCACGGCTTGGGCGGGAACATGCTGATCACGTACGGCACTTCCTGCCCCTGCGGACCCTTGGGCGTGTCCTTGCCCGGCACGAAGAACTGCAAGTCGGCACGCCGCCGCGGCGGTGTGAACGGGTCCTGATCGATCGGCGCGCCCTTCGTGAACGTGGGGCGAATCGCGGCGAGACCGGGAGGGATGCGGCTGTTGGCGACCACGAACGCGTAGGTCGCCAGCCCCATCCGGGTTCCCGCGGCCTCGACTTCCAGGCGCTTCCGGAGCGGGAAGAGATCCTCGATCCCGGCGAGCCCGACATCCAGCAACGCAAACTTCGGCCGCCCCGCCACGTTCTTCTGATACTCCGACTTGTTCTGCAGAATGGGATCGAAGTACGACAGGTTCCACCGCGTGGTCCAGTCGTCCTGCAGCCGCATGAGCTCGGCGCGAGTGTCCAGGTCGCCGGCGTGCGCGCCGCGAACCTCTTCCCAGTAGGCCGCGGCAGCGAAGGTCCGCAGCGGGCGATCCACCGTGGTGATCCGCGCCAGTTCCTTGGCGAACTCGTTCTCCCGCACTCCGCCGGAGGGCTCCATCACCCGGCTGATCAACTGAGCTTTCGCGCCAAACTCGCCCTCGGGGAGCAGCAGCCGCTCGACACTGGTGTATGCCCGGGGGAGCAACTGCTCGAACACCTCGACGAGTTTGGCGACGGTTGCGCGACGCTGGGAGGAGCGGAAGTCGGTGTAGGCCACATCGCGGATGCGCACCAGCGCGAGTTCCAGGGCCTCAAGCGCCCAGAGTTTCTCCTTCAGCATCGGGCGGTCGGCAAACTGCCGCGCAAACTGGCTCCAGTTCACCAGCAGCGTCAGCGCCTCATCAACTTTGCCATCGGCCGCGAGCCTGGAAACCTCGACATGAACCAGTGTTTCCATGTGCTGCATGCGGGGCATGTACAGGTGCTGCGCCCGCGCGAGCAGCGGCGGATCACCCAGGTCGGTGTACATGCCCTTGGTGATCAGCTCGACGCTCACGCCCTCGGTGCCGTACGGCTGGGCAAACGCGAACGCCCGGCGGGGATCGAGCTCATCGGTGATCGTCGGCAGGATCGCCAGCACGGCCTGCTGCGTGGGACCCTCCGCCCATGCCTTCCAGGTTGACCAGTCGGCCCCGTTGGAGGACACCAGGGCGGCACGCTGCGCCGGCCTGGAGATCCACGCCTGGGTCAGCATCATGAGAGATGCCGGCGGCTCCTGAATCGCTTCGAGCACAGGCAGGAGAATGAGGTCCGACCGCTTGTCCATCGGGACCAAACTGAACCGGCGGTTGATCCCCTCAAGGCCGTCTTCAACCTGCGCCAACGCCGGGGTCGGGCTGGTCGCGGCGATCACGAGCACCGCGGCCAGCACCAGCCAGCCAGACGTGCGCCGATTCCTGAAGCTATTCCACATCAGCACTGCGCTCCTGCGAGTCCGCCGGCCCGGAAGCGGGCGGCATGTAGGGGGGGCAACCGGAACATCCTGAGAGGGGACAAGTCTAGCACAATCCACACTCCCTTACTGCCTCCGGACGGTTCCGGATCCGGCGCGGCGGAACCAAAAACAGCCCCGGGCGCCCTTCAAGGACGCCCGGGGACAAACGCGAGAGAGAGTTTGACTGTTGAAGACTTGGGCCGCGGCGATCAACTCGCCCGGGCATACCGCCGGCGGGGACGCTGCTCATCTTCCAGAGCCGACGCCCGCTGCTCCTGGAAGAAGCGGCTGGGCCGCTCGTCATTGACCTGGGCATTGAGCTTGGCGAGGGCCTCATCGGCGATCTGACGGACGCGCTCGCGGGAGATCCCGATCTCCTGCGCGATCTGCTTGAGCGTCAGGGGCTCCTGGCCGTCGAGCCCGAATCGAAGCCGCAGAATGCGGGCCTCGCGCTCGTCGATCGCGTCGAGGAGCCGGCGGATCGTCTTGAGTTCTTCATCGCGGAAGACCAGGTCCTCGGGCGGTCCGCCCTTGTCGTCGGCGATGAGATCGCCGATGTTCATCACATCGCCGTTGTCATCGAGCGGCGCCTGGGCCGGCGCGCGGAACGCCTTGACCGCGCGCTTGATGATCCGCATTTTCTTGAGGGGGAGCTGCATCTCTTCCGCCAGCTCCTGGAGCGAGGGCGGCCTGCCCAGCGAACGCTCCAGCTTCTGCGAAGACTGCTTCCAGCGGGCGATCAGCTCCACCATGTACGCCGGGACGTGGATGGGCTGCACGGCATTGATCAGCGCCCGCTTGATCGCCTGCTTGATCCACCACGAGGCATACGTGCTGAACCTCGCGCCCTGGGCGGGGTCGAACCCCTCCACCGCGCGCAGCAGGCCCACGTTCCCCTCTTCGATGAGATCCTGCAGGAGCAACCCGCGGTTCCCATAGTTCTTGGCGATTGAGACAACCAGCCTGAGGTTCGCGCGGATCATCCGCTCGCGTGCCTTGGGGCAGTTGTCGTTGATGATGGCCCAGCCGAGAGTTTTCTCGTCATCAGCCGTCAGCAGGGGTACCTCATTGATCTGCTTGAGGTACAGCTGAAGGCCTGACTGCAACTCCGTCTTGGACGGCGCTTTGGCGTACTTCACAACTCGCACTGTCGAGCACCCTTCTCTTCGGCGAGAACCGCCGGAGGAAAGGGGGCGGAGTGCACGGACACCCGACCTCCCATCCACCTGACGGTTCGAAACCTCGTTCGCCAAGGTTGCATCGACCCGTCAAGTTTTCCCCTTGTGAATCACACCCGTTTGAGGTGGACTCGCCCCCTCCTGCCGGGCAAAGGTTACCTAGTCCGTGCGACCTCGGGCGATTATCGGGCCACTCACCACCCCAATCCGCTCAAACTCACCAATCATTCACCAAACAAGACGACCAATTGGTTGCCCAGGTGCGTATGGGAAGAGTACCTTTGAGATGACACGCCGCCGGGGCATCCACTCCCGCGGTCCATATGCTGGGGTCACACGTGAGTGCCGACATCACCCCCATCCTGAACGACTGGCCCTACGAGTCCGGCAAGATCAATGTCCGGCTGATCGAGGGCGACGATGGCGAGAGCCGGGTCCAGCTTCGCCTGGACCTGGGTGTCCTGCAGATGCGAACCTCCGGACGCCCCGATGGCCGGCGTCCCCAAGGCTTTGAAAGCCTCCTGGAGTATCACGAATCCCGCCTCGATGACCATGCCGCGGAGAAGGGCTCCGCGGCGGGCTTCACGCTCTCCGAGGAAGACTGCCGCGAACTCCGCGAAGAGGCTGTCCAGTACTACCACCGCTACGTCTGCATGATGGTGCTGGAGGACTACGACGCCGTCGTCCGCGACACCACCCGCAATCTGCGGCTGCTGGATTTCTGCTCGCGCCACGCCGAGAACAAGGGCGACCGGCACATCCTCGAGCAGTTCCGCCCGTACATCACGATGATGCGTGCCCGCGCGCTGGCCAGCCAGGCGCTCTCCGACAACGAGCCCAAGGCGGCGATCCACGCCATCGACGAGGGCCTCACCGCGCTCAAGCTCTACTTTGATGAGAGCGGCGAGGGCGAGGTGTTCGACCAGGCCGCGGAGGTGCAGATCCTCAAAGGCATGCGCGAGGCGCTGACCCCGAAGCTCCCGATCAGCCAGCAGGCGGAGCTGCGTCAGCGGCTCGATGCCGCGCTGCAGTCGGAGAACTACGAGCTGGCCGCGATCCTCCGCGACGAGATCAACTCGATCAAGGATTGACCGAACGGGGCTCACGGACCGCCTCAGTCAACCCGGGCGTTCCTTGTCCCGTGCTCGGCTGCCTTGGCGTGCTTGCCGAGCCAATCGACCACCTGCCTGGCCATCGCTTCGGCGGTTGCGACTTCCGCCACAGTCACATGGTCGGCGCCGGCGCTCGTCGCCTGGAAGGCATCGCTGAGAAAGCTGGTGCGCACCGCGATGAGGACTTCGGGCGAGATCTCGCGGATGGCATGGCACGCCCGCAGAATCGCGCCCTCATCCGGGATCGTCAGGATCACCGCATCCGCCGTGCGCACGCCGGCCGACTCCAGCACCTCGGGATTGGCAACATCGCCATACACAATCGCCCGGCCGAGCGAGCCCTGCTTGCGAACCGTCCCCGGGTTGAGCTCCACGATGGTGTACGGAATCCCCGCGACGCGCAGACGATCCGCCACCGCGCGGCCTACAAGTCCGAAGCCCGCGATGATCACACCACCCGGCGTGGGCGGGCTTGCGTGTTCCTCGCCGGACTCACCCTGTTCGCCCGGGTCGACCGTCGGAGCTGGCGGCCCGTCGTACAAGGCTTGCGACTTGATCCACACCGCGAGCGGAATCGCTGACAGCGGCCGGGCGGGCAGCTTTGCCAGGTCGTACGCCCATGGTGTGACGACCAGCGAAAGCACCACGACGGCAATGATCACCGGTTGCTGCTCGGCGGCGATGACGCCCGACACCGCCGCCGCGGCGAGCACGACCAGGCTGAACTCTCCGGCCTGGGTCAGCAGCGCACCGGCGAGCAGGCTGGTCGGGGCGCTCGCACCACCCGCCCAGGTGAATGCAACCAGGATCGTCCCCTTCACCGCGAACAGCGCGGCGAGACCGGCGAGCACCACCCACCAAGAATCGAGCACCGCCGGGATGTTCATATTCTGGCCGACGACGGTAAAGAAGATCGCCATGAACAGCTCTCGCAGGGGAGCGAGCTGTCCCGCGAGTTGATGACGAAACGGTGTTGCCGCGAGCATGAAGCCCGCGAGGAACGCCCCGAGCGCAGCGCCGATCCCGACGAAGGTCGTCAGGGCCGCCGCGGCGAGCGCAACCGCCGCCACGACGACGAGCAGCGTGTCCGATGCACCCCTGCGAGCCGCCTCGCGCAGAACGATCGGCAGCAGCCGCTGACCGACCACGACCATCAGTCCAACCACTGTGATCGCGACGATGCCCGACGCGACAAGGTCCCACAGCGGCCCGGCTCCGAGACCTCTGATCAAACCCGGCGAACTTCCCGCTACGTGCCGTCCGGCCCACATCGCGATCGGCGGCATCAGCGCGAGCACCGCGATCGACAGCAGGTCCTGTGTCACGGAAACGCCGATACACAATCGCCCCTGGACGAGGTTGACCTCGCGGCGCGGCTGGAGCACACCCATCGCGACGGCCGTGGAGGACATCGACATCGCCATCGCCAGTACCAGAGAGGCCGGCGCGGACAGCCCGAACGCCATCCCGACCGGGATGCCGATCAGCCAGGTCGCGAGGGTCGAGCTCAGGCCGATCGCCAGGATGCTCACCATGCCGGAGCGGATACCCGCCAGATCCAGCTGAAGTCCGATCGTGAACATCAAGAGCAGGATCGCCAGCCCTGAAATCGCCTGGACGTTTTCGGGGCTGTGAATCAATCCGAACGCGGATGGTCCGATGATCGCGCCCGTCACCAGGTATCCCGGAATGGTCGCCAAGCCCATCCGCTTGAAGGCGATCGTAATGCACGCCGCGGCAGCGAGGGTCAGCAGCAGATCCAGCATCAGGCTCGATGTGGCGAGTGGCGCCGACTGCTGAGCGAGATGAGCCGTGAAGCACCGGGTCATGGGAGCGATCGTACACCCAGCCGCACACGTCGACCCAAGATCCAATCCATGCGGCGTTCACAGATTCAGGACGAGGTGCCCCGCAGCTCCGCTCGTCGCTTCAAGAGCACCGCCAGCAGCGTGATGTCCGCCGGCGTCATCCCCTCCAGCCGCGCCGCCTGACCGAGCGTCTCCGGCCGGAACCGCGACAGCGCCTGCCGCGCCTCGGTGCGGATGTTCCCCGCCGCGGCATAGTCAAAGGCCCGCGGGATCTTCCGTTGCTCAAGGTCCGCCTGCCGCGCCACTTCCGCCCGCTGCCGCTCGATGTAGGACGCGTACACCCGCTCGGTGTGCACCGTGAACACGGCATCGCGCCACGCGCGGTCGCTCATTCCGTCGGGCCGCCCCGCGCCGCCATGACGCGAGAGCTCCTGCTCCAGCCGCTCGGGCCCGAACTCCGGCCGCTTCACCATGTCCCGCAGCGGGACGTGATCGATGCGCACCGTGTCGATGAGCTTCTGTACCGCGCTCATCGCCGCGCAGCGCATCGCAAACAGCTCGCGCCGCATCGCGCCAAGCTCCGTCGAGCCCAGCAGCCCAACCGCCTCCGCGATCGGTGTGAGCCGGTCCGGTGCGTTGTCGGACCGCAGCATCAGCCGGTGCTCCGCGCGGCTCGTGAACATGCGGTACGGCTCCGTCGGCGTCTTCGTCACCAGGTCATCCATCATCACGCCGATGTACCCCGCATCACGGCCGATCGTCACCGGCTCCTCACCCTGCGCCTGCCGCGCCGCGTTCATCCCCGCGATCAGCCCCTGCCCCGCGGCCTCCTCATACCCGCTCGTGCCGTTGATCTGCCCCGCCAGGAACAAGCCCTCCACCAGCTTGGTCATCCCCGTTGCCATGATCTGGTGCGGCTTCACCATGTCATACTCAACCGCGTAGCCGTACCGCAGGATCTCCGCGCGCTCGCACCCCGGCATCGCGCGGACGATCACATCCTGCACATCCGCCGGCAGGCTCGTCGAAATGCCGTTGCAGTAGATCCAGTCATCGCGCAGGCTCTCGGGCTCCAGGAACACGTGGTGCGATGCGCGCTCGGCAAACCGCACGACCTTGTCCTCGATGCTCGGGCAATACCGCGGTCCCACACTCTCGATCTGTCCGGTGTACATCGGCGCACGGTGCAGGTTCGCGCGAATCGCCTCGTGCGCAGCGGCCGTGGTCTCCGTCACGCGGCATTCCACCTGCGTCAGAACCGGGAACCGAGAGAGTGAGGGTGCGGCTGCCTCGCGCGCTCCGAGTTTGCTGCTTTGCTGATCTGCTGCTCTGCTGCTCTCTCCGCTGAGCTCGCTGAACGCCCTGCACTCCGCATCCCCCGGGGCAGGCTCGAGCAACTCCCACGCGATGCTCCCCCGCTTCAATCGCGGCGGCGTTCCCGTCTTCAGCCGTCCGAGCTCAAACCCCAGTTCCTTCAGCGCGCCCGAGATTCCCACCGCCGCGCCCTCGCCGAACCGCCCGCCCTGCACCTTCTGTTCACCCGTGTGCATCAGCCCGCGCATGAACGTGCCGGTGGTCAACACGACCGCGGAGGCGGAGAGCAGCAAATCTTCAAATGGGCAGAGCAGCAAATGTCCCGTGCGCGCGGCTTTGCCCTCTTCTGATTTGTTGCTTTGCTGATTTGCTGATTTGCTGCTTTGGGTGCCGCGAACGACAACCCCCCTCACCCTCCCCCCCTCCACCACCAACCGCTCGACGCTTCCGGCGATCACCTCGATCTCAGGGCGCGACGCGATCAATGCCTGCACCGCCTCGGCGTACGCATGCTTGTCGCACTGCGCCCGCGGCCCGCGAACCGCCGCGCCCTTGCTCGAGTTCAGGACCTTGAACTGAATCCCCGTCGCGTCTGTCGCGAGCCCCATCAGCCCGCCCATCGCATCGATCTCGCGGACGATCTGCCCCTTGGCCAACCCGCCGATCGCCGGATTGCATGACATCACGCCGATCTTCGACGGATCCAGCGTGACCAACGCAACCGTGGCACGGGCATCCTGCCCGTGCGTGGGCAACAGATTCGCCGCCGCCCACGCGGCCTCAACGCCCGCGTGGCCTCCGCCGATCACGATGACTTCGTAGCGTCGGTTCACTCCCGATCGTACGACACCTGACGCCGGGGCTGAGGTGCTTTGACCGAAGCCCCGGGTTCGCCGCCGATGCTCGGCCTCGCCCGCTTCCGACGCCGTCGCGTGGCCGTCCCGACGACCGAAGCCCGGGCTGTGAGTTGCGTCCAACTCGGGTCCGATTACACTCCACCCCATGCCCACTTGGCGAGACTGGGTCCATCTGACCTGTTCCACCCGCGGCCAGTGGCTTCCCGGTGATCCGCGGGGTTTCCGCGACCACAATCACCGCGTCCACTCCTCCGGCAACTACAAGGACCTCCCGCCGCTGCACGAGCACGCGGGCCTGCGTATCTACGCCGCGCGACTGAATCAGCAGACGGTCGTGCTGACCCGGATTCAGCGCACGACCATCGGCGAATCGATCATCGAGAAGCTCAACTCGATGGACATCCCGATCCGAATCGTCGCGTTGGCCGCGACGCACGTTCACGCACTCATTCGAGTTGGTGAAGCCGACGCAATCCCAATCTTCGGTCGCGCGAAGCAGTTTGCTTCACACCGCGTGCGTGACCAACTCCCAGGCACGATCTGGGGCGAAGGCAGCCACCCCGAGCGCATCACCGACCAAACTCACTACCGCAATGTCGTCGGCTACATCCGCCACCATGCGCTGGACGGGGCATGGATCTGGGACAGATACCCGATGAAGCACCGGTGATGCGCCGCCCTCAACCCGTGCCTTCGCTCGCCGAGCCTCGCTCAGACACGGCGTCAGCCGGAGATGCGGCCCTCTCTTCCTGCAGCGGATACGCACATTGAGGACACAGCCCCCTCCGACGCCTCACCACCGGGCGTACGTCCATCGCACGACGATAGAGAAGGAGGATGCCCCAGATCGCCAGACCGATCATCGCCAGTGATTCCACCGCGATTCCGATCGAACGCGATGGCAATGCGCCCCGATCCTGTCTGACAATGAAGTTCCCGAATCTCCACATCGTGACAATGGCCGGCATCGTCACAAACGGGTCGGACTCTCCTGCCAGTGGATGACGGGTGAACTGGAACGAGCCGTATGAACCGATCGGTAGCCCAACGTTCACACTCCAACTCGTGGTAGTTGCGGTCTGCGGTTTCAACCACGCAGTTGGATACAGCGCAAGACCCAGGAACGCACTCTCAGGCGGTCCATCCACGGGCGCAGTCTCAACAAGCCTCGCAAGAACCTGCTTCGCACCTTCGGGCTGCCCGAGCAGCCGCTCGATATCCGCGCTCGTCAGACCAAGATCGACGCACGGTGCACACTGCCAGTAGATGGTCGCAGGCGGGAAGGCCTGTTGCGTCTGCCGAATCCAGCGTGGAACGCCCAGCCGCGATTCAGCATCGAAGCCCGCCACAGCGATGATGACACTCGCGCCCACGAAAGCCAGGACCGAGCACACCTGTGTTCGGCGTACACGCCGCCGCCCAACCATCCCCGCCCCGACCCACACGCCCACGCACATAGCCGCGGTCAAAGCCAATCCCGCCAGCCGCACATGCCATCGACGCAGCACCCCGTTCGTGTCTTCCGGCGGCGGGGAGATCACGACATCAAGTCCCCACATCTCCACCATCCGCCGCGGCGGGGCTTGCAGCGGATTTGGCGCATCCTCATACTGTCGCGCCGGTCGGCCTCGCGGGTCGGTCTTTGCGACTTTCGGACCGATGCGATTCATCGCATCTTCGTACACGATGGTGGACTTGCCAGTCACCCATGCCGCGGGCCAGCCAAAGGACCAACTCTCATCGACTGGCGCAGCCGCCGGACCGAACGCCGCGTGAATGACTGTCGGTCCGAGCGTCAACATGCGAGGATCAAGTTCGCTCGCTTCGAGGATCGACCTCACGATCTCACTCGCCCGCGCATCGCCCAGATCGCTCGGGTCTGCAAGCACCGACATCGCCTCGGACGCCGACACGCCCGGTTCGACAAAGCGAGGCGACTCAGAGCCCGATGACCCACGCACGCCGCGCACCGTCGTCGCGGCATAACAAAACAGCCCGAGCGTCAGGACCGCCGCAACAACCCACGGTCTCCCCCACCACGCCGGCTTCCGCGTGACTCGCGGCCACCCGCACTCCGTGCAGATCAGTTTCTCGCGTTGCGTGGCATGAGCGGCCATGGCAGCAGCATACCGGAAACGCTCGCCTCGTCTGCGTCCGGAACCCTCAACCCGTGCTTTCGCTCGTAAAGACTCGCTCAGACACGGCGTCGTCGAGCTTGGACAATCGTCGCAACACCCCGCGCCGCAGCGAACAACCCAAGCAGCGTCAAGAACGCGGCTCCCGCCCAAGTTGGCATGACGAACCAACCAACTACAGCGAGCCCAAGACCACAAACCACATGAAGAGCTGCACGTGTCGGAACTCGCACCATCGGAATGGGCTCGTTGTTGTTCATGTCAATGCGCATTCCTGTGCACAAACCCCCTGAACACCGTCAGCCACAGGATCTTGATATCAAACCCCACCGACCAGTTCTTCACATAGAACAGGTCATACTGCAGCCGCTTCTTCAGCGAGCTCTGCCCGCGGTGCCCATTCACCTGCGCCCACCCCGTCATCCCCGCCTTCACATGCTGCCGCAGCATGTACCCACGCCAGTCCTCGCGGAACCGCTCGATCAGCTCCGGCCGTTCCGGCCGCGGCCCGACCAGGCTCATGTCCCCGATCAGCACATTGAAGAGCTGCGGCAACTCATCCAGGCTCGTCTTCCGCAGCCACTTGCCGATCGGCGTCACCCGCGGGTCATCGCGCTCCGTCCACCGCGCCCCGGTCGGCTCGGCCGTCTCATCCTGCACATAGAACATCGTGCGGAACTTGTAGATATCAAACACCTGCCCGCCGATCGACACCCGCCGCTGCTTGAAGATCACCGGCCCCGGCCCGCTCAGCCGCACCAGCCCCGCCACGATCAGCATCACCGGGCCGAAGATCACCATCGCCGCGATCGCGCCCATGACATCCAGGATGCGTTTCGTCACCCCGCCCAACCCGTGGTGCGGCGTCTCGCGGTAGCTCAGGATCGGCATCCCGTCGAGCTCATTCACGCTCATGCTCTGCGCCACATATCGCGGCGAGACATCGGGCACGATCCGCACATCCACCGGGTGCTTGTCGAGCGCGGCCAGCACCTGCGAGAGCTGCGATGCCCGCGAGCCCGGCAGCGCGACGTACACCGCATCCGGCTTGTCTTTCGTCAGGATCTCTTCAAGGTCCGCAAGCCCACCCTTCACGGGATGAGGTCCACACTCGATCCGCCTCGTCTTATCTTGGTGTGAAACAAAGTACGCGACCTTGATCCCCGTCCACGAGTTGCGCTCCAGCGTGTGCGCAACGATCTGCCCCAGCCTGCCGCACCCGATGATCGCGACGTGCCGCAGGTTCCAGCCGCGGCTGCGCAGCCGCCGCAGCCCGATGCGGAACAGCACGCGGTGCACCGAGAGCATCAGCGGGAGCAGCACCGTCAGCGCGCCAAGCTGCACCCGCCCGGCATCCAGCGCCACACCCCAGAGCGAGAGCGGTTCATACGCGCCGCGGAACACCGACGAATCGGTCGCATACAAAATCGCCAGCAGCGCGAGCATCGTCGCCAGCGACGCCTTGAACACCTGCGACACCTCGGTTGTCAGCGATTTGTCCCGGTGCGGGCGATAGAGCCCGAACCACCTCAGGCACAGGAGGCCGAGCGGCACTGTGAACAGAACCAGCGCTTCCTTCGGCGGGTGCTCCCACGATTCCGGCCACCAGGTCTTCTCGATCGTCAACCGCCGCACCGCCCACGCCGCGAACGCCGCGCCGGCCACCACCAGACCGTCCACCACGGCCAGGAGCCCGACGAACAACTGATGTTGCTGCTTCAGCAACCGGTGGCCCCTTGGTACCCCCCACCGCCCTCCCCGACACTCCCTCCGGCCCCTCGCCGTACGCACGCAGGCCCGCTTTGCGGCTCGCGAGAACGGATTCGGCCCCAACTTTCGCTCAGAACCGGGCCGGTGTCAACTCTGCCGGACGATCGGCCGCCGTGGACACCCCCTATTCTGGCGAGTCACATACCTGTCTTCCGTCGCTCGTGTCGGCCATAGAACGTGTCATAGATCTCATCGAACTCCGCGATGCTCTCGCGGGGCCCTCGCCGGGGTGCCGCGATGTTCTCCCACGAATAGTGGGCCACGCCGCGGCCGCCTTGCCCGGCGGCTTCAGCTCGTCGTTGCTCCAACAGGTCGTCGTACTCGCGCCGCTTGGCGGGCTCGGCCAGCACTTCGTAGGCCGCGGCGAGAGCGGCGAATCGCTTTTCGCTGCCCTTCGGCCCCGTATCGGGGTGGTGCTGTTTGGCCAACTCGCGGTACGCGCGGCGGATCTGCTCGACCGTCGCAGCGGGAGACACACCGAGCGTTTCGTAATGCGTGCGCTCGGACATGCCGGCCTCAGTGTCCGCCGCCGTGCGGGTTCCCTGTCGGAGCGGGCATCGGGAGCACAGGGTTCGAGTTGTCCACGAACATGCACTCGGCTTCGAAGATCAGCGTGGCGTCGGGTGGAATGACGCCGCGGCCGGCGCCGCGCGCACCATACCCAAGTTCGGGTGGAATCACGAGCTTGCGGCGTTCTCCCACTGCGATTCCCTTCAGACCATCGTTCCAGCCCCGGATGACCCCCCCGGGGAGACGCAGCTTGAACGCGTCGCGGCCGGCCTGCCGGGTGGTATCGAAACGGGTGCCGTCGGTCAGCCAGCCGGTGTACTGCATCGCGACCTCACCGCCCTCGACGACCGTCGCTGCATCCTCGGCCGGCGGGACCACGCGGATGACGATCAGCCCGTCGGCCATCTCGATGCGGGTGAACCACGGCTCGGCTTGGCGGGCGAACTCGGTCCGCCCGGTTGCGCCCGCGCCCCAGACCTCGCGACCATTCGCATCAAAACCGATATCGTGCAGCGCGATTCGGTCGGAGGCGATCTCGACCTCGCTGGTCATATCGACCGCGCCGCCGACCACCGTCGGGAAGGAGTGAGGCGTTTTCGCGGATGCCCCGGTGGCGGTCGTCCGCACCACCAGATCGAGGTTTGGATCCAACTGGTCGATCGCGACAGGCGGGAAACCCTCTGCCGCCGCCCAGAGACCGGCGACGGCGTTCAGGAATCCCTGCCCCTGCCGAAAGTCCAGAACGCGCAGCCGCAGTTCCTTCCCGGCGTGAAACAGGTGAAAGACGCCCTGCCGGAAGGGCGAAAGCGGCGAGTCCTCACGCGTCACCTCGAAGTACACCGCGTTGTCCAGCCCTTCGACGTTGATCCGGGCCGCGTTGTATCGAAGCGCAGGCTTCTCGCCCGCTGCCTCCGACCGGAACGACCCGCAGAGCATCTCCAGCAGACGCTCAACTTCCGGGTCCGCGTGCCGGGCGGGGACCGCCAGGGTCACGGGCTTGTCGGCGGGGCGCTCCGTTGCGCCGGTGAGCGGGCTCGCGGCCCGGTCCTGAGCCGCGGCACCGACCGGAATCGCGAGCAGCACTGCTCCCGCAACTGTCAACAGGCGAGTCATCATGACGCACGCTCCTTGCGTTTGCTGCAATGAAGATCCGACTGCGCGACGCTTACGCCATCTCCGGGAACATCTTCTGCACCACGCCGACAAGGTCCTTCACGTGGCTGATGGACTCGTTCATGAACTTCTGCTCGGTCTCATCCATCTTGAAGCTGATGATCTTCTCGACGCCCTTGCCGCCAAGGACCGCCGGCACGCCGACGAAGTAGCCCTTGCCCTTCGCCCCGGGGGCAACGCCGTACTCGTCCTCGCAGTAGGCCGCCGATGCGATGACGCGCTTCTTGTCGCGAACGATCGCCTCGACCATCTCGACGACGCCCGCGCTGGGCGCGTACCACGCGCTGGTGCCCATGAGCTTGACGACTTCGCCACCGCCGCCCTTGGCCCGCTCGACACAGGCGTTGATCTTCTCCGCGCTCAGCAGGTCCGTGATCGGGATGCCGTTCACGCTGGTCCGCCTGGGCAGCGGCACCATGTCGTCGCCGTGCCCGCCGAGCAGCAGGCCCTGGATGTCCTCGACGCTCACGCCCAGCTCCCACGCAAGGAACGTCTTGTAGCGAGCCACATCGAGCGCACCGGCCTGACCCATCACGCGGTGCGCCGGGAAGCCCGTCACCTTCCACGCGACATACACCATCGCGTCGAGCGGGTTGCTCACGACGATGACGATCGCGTTGGGGGCATACTCCTTCACGTTCTGCGCGACGTGTTTGACGATCCCGGTGTTGACCGAGATCAAGTCATCGCGGCTCATGCCGGGCTTGCGCGGCAGGCCCGCGGTGATCACCACCACATCCGAACCGGCGATGTCCTTGTAATCAAACGTGCCGGTGATCTGCGCATCGAAGTTCTCGATCGGCCCGCAGCAGGCAAGGTCGAGCGCCTTGCCCTTGGGCATGTGCAGCTCGGGCTTCTCCTTGTTGGCGATATCGAGCAGGACGACATCGCCCAGCTCCTTCATCGCCAGAGAACGGGCACACTCGCCGCCGATGTTGCCGGCGCCAATGACGCTGATCTTCGCACGCTTGAGCATCTGTCGGTTCCTCGTCTTGCTGCGGCGAAGGCTGCTTTTCGCGGCCGCGCCATGGGGATTGAAGGGGGTCGTGATGCTAGGTCGCCCGCATCCGCTTCACGCAAACTCCACCGGCACCGGCTTCAGGTCCGACCGCCCAGGGATCGGCAGCGGCACGGGGACTTCCCGCCCCCGCTCGATCGTCGGGACCAGTTGCGCCTGCCCCGGCGGCAACGTCTCATCCATCGCCAGCACGAGGTCTCGCACCACGCACCCCTTGCCGAAATCAAACTGCCGGTACACCTGCCGCATCTTCGCCGCGCGTGATGGACCTTCGATGCTCGGCGCGCCGCCCTCGCGCCGCTTCCGCACACCGTCGAACAGGAACTCCGTCACCGCCGCGCACACCGCCTCATCGGGCCGCTCCCCCGCCGGCCCGCGCGCAAAGGCGCACGGCGACCCCGCGAAGAGCACGCCGCCCGGCACCGGCAGATAGAGGTCGCCTGCGAACCCCGCGCCCAGCAGCGCCGCGACCAGTTCGCCCGGGTGCTGGCATTCGAGCCTCTCCGCCGCGATGCGCCACTCCACACCGCCATCCCTCGCCGCGGCGAGCGCGGCCCGTGCATCGTCCATCAGGATCACAACCTCTCTTGGCAGCTCTTCGCCGCGCCACAACTCATGGAGCGCGGCCGCATCTTTCCGGATCAGGATCTGCGCCGTATCCACGCCGACCGCACGCTCACCGGGGAGCTTCAGCTTGTCGATGTCCCCCAGCGCGAACGTCACCGCCTGAAGCTCGATGATCGGCGCAACCGCCGCACGCCACCGCTCGCCCTCAACATTCCGCGGCAAGCCCTTGCTCGCCTGCGCAAACGCCGCCCACTGCCCGAGCAGTGCGGCCCATGTGAGTTGATCGTTCGACTCCGTCATGCCGGATGGTACGGGTCGCCATCGACACTCAGAACCTGTGGAGTGCAGGTCATGGGTTCTCGCGCTCATCTACCCTCCCCCATGCACCTCGACCCCGCTGCTCTCGCCCAGGCCGACCGCTACAAGCTCCTCATCGGCGGCATCGTGCCGCGGCCGATCGCGTTCGTTTCCACCGTCTCGAAGTCCGGCGCGCTCAACCTCGCGCCCTTCTCCTTTTTCGCGGGCGTCGGTTCCGAGCCCATGTCGCTGCTCTTCTGCCCGGCCAACAACGCCGACGGCTCCATGAAGGACACCTTGCGGAACATCGCCGAAGGAGCCACAGAGGGCGACACCAGCGCGACGGGCGATTGGGGGGCTGGGGGGAGCGGGGGCGAGTTCGTCGTCAACATCGTCAGCGAAGCGTTCGAACGCCAGATGGCCGCGTGCGCAGAGCCGCTTCCCTATGGCCACAGCGAGTTCGACTTCGCCGGGCTCACCCCGGAACCTTCCAAGATCATCAAGCCGCCCCGCGTGGCCGAGAGTCCCTTGAGCTTTGAGTGCCGCGCTCTCCGCATCATCCGGCTCGCTCCGGGCATCCCCGCCGGGGGGAACATTGTCGTCGGGCAGATCGTGCACATCCACGCGGCCGATGGTCTGATCAACGACCGCTACCACGTTGACCCCGACAAGCTCGGGGCGATCGCCCGCATGGGCGGCCTGGGCTATCTGCGGACGAGCGACCCCGAAGCCCGGTTCGAGATGCCCATGGGCCGGGCCGCGATCCAGGCCTGACCGCCGCATTGCTCCCGGCGCGTCTGTGCCGGAAACAACGACCGGCTGCCGAACGTACACTACATAAGGCCGTTCGTGGGCATCTTCACACGCACTCCGCGGCCCTCTGGCTTCCTTACCGCTTCTTCGTGAACGGGTTATCGCTCCTCTGACTTTGTTCACATACCCTTGACCCCCCTCCTCCTGTCGGCACCTTCTACAGGCGATGGATCGCTCGCAACCCATGGCACCGGAAAGACCCAGGACCGACCTCTCCGAAACCTCCCCGATGGACTCCAAGGCCGCGGCGGAAGCCGCGCGCGATGGGTCCCACGGGAGTGGTGTGTCATCGGGTTCCGCCGGGCACTCCCGCAAGACCAAGGGCGGCACGAACATCGACACGATCATCGGCCGCATCGTGGTCGATCAGGGCCTTGCCACATCCGAGGAGGTCCAGCACTGCATGGAGCAGGCGCGGACCGTAAACACGGAGAGTAACCAGCGGTCCCTCTCGCACCTGCTGGTCCAGAACGATTACATCACGACGAGGCAGCTCGAGCGTCTCCGCGCTCAGGCCGAGGCGGAAAGCTCCGGCCAGCAGATCCCGGGGTACAAGATCCTCGGCAAGCTGGGACAGGGGGCGATGGCGACGGTGTTCAAGGCCCGCCAGCTCTCGCTGGATCGCCTTGTCGCGATCAAGGTGCTGCCCCGGAAGTTCACGACCAGCACCCAGTTCATCGAGCGCTTCTATGCCGAGGGACGTGCGGCAGCGCAGCTCAATCATCCCAACATCGTCCAGGCTTACGACGTCGGACAGGCGGGCGAGTATCACTACTTCGTGATGGAGTACGTCGAGGGCCGCACGGTCTACGACGACATCGTCAAGCACAAACGCTGCCCGCAGGATGAGGCGATCGACATCGTGATCCAGATCGCCGAGGCTCTGCACCACGCCCACCAGAAGGGCCTGATCCACCGCGATGTCAAGCCCAAGAACATCATGCTCACCAAGGAGGGGGTGGCCAAGCTCGCCGACATGGGCCTTGCCCGCGGCATCTCCGACAAGGAGGCCGCCGAGGCCGAGCAGGGCAAGGCCTTCGGCACGCCGTACTACATCTCCCCGGAGCAGATCCGGGGCGAGATCAACATCGGGCCGCCGACGGATATCTATTCCCTTGGCGCCACGCTCTACCACATGGTCACGGGCGCGGTCCCCTTTGACGGCAAGAACCCTTCCGCCGTCATGCACGCCCACCTGAAGCAGCCGCTCAACGCCCCGGACCATGTCAACCCCAAGCTCTCCGCCGGGATCTCGGAAGTCATCGAGATGATGATGGCCAAGAGCCCCAAGGACCGGTACCAGACGTGCGCGGACCTGCTCGCCGACCTGCGTGCGGTCCGCAAGGGGGAATCGCCCCCGATCGCCCACAGGGACATGGCAGCCTTCGATATCGCCAGCCTGGCGCAGGCCGAATCGCAGGCGGCGGGCATGATGGCCGTAGACCAGTCGGCCGGGGAAGCCGGCCGGCGGGTGCCGCTCAACCTGTTCCTCATCATGGTCATTCTGCTGTTCTTCAGCGTGGTGTTTAACGTGATCCTGCTGGCGCTGCAGGCATGAATTTCGGGCTTGCCCGCGTCCCGACCATCGGTTAGCCTTTAGCCTGATGAACCGCCCCCGGCCAACCAACCAGCCTGCCGGCCCCCGCGTGTGCGGCTGCGTCTCATGACGCCCGCGATGCATCCATCCCGGTCGGCACAGTCGATCACGAGCGAAACCCATCGCGTCCGTGCGTTGCGGAACGTTTCCGCGCGGCGGAGGCATGTTGTCTTCAAGGAGTCCTGACCATCCCGCCCCCCCGCCCATTCCAGCGTGACCCCGGCCAGCAGCGACGCGTCCGTGTCAACCACCTCATCCGCATCACGCCGATCCGGCTGGTCGGACCCGACAACGAGCCCATCGGCGTCATCGAGACGCACGAAGCGCTCCGCATGGCCGACGAGCAGGGCCTTGACCTGGTGGAGATCTCTCCGGAGGCACGCCCGCCGGTCTGCAAGATCATGGACTACGGCAAGTACAAGTACGAGCTCTCCAAGAAGGAGCAGAAGGCTCGTGCATCGCAGAAGTCCAATGAGATGAAGGAGGTCCGCCTCGGACGCTCCGTGAAGATCGATCCGCACGATGTCGGCATCCGCGTCGATCAGGCGCGTCGATTCCTCATGGCCGGGCACAAGGTGCTCTTCACGCAGCGCTTCAAGGGCCGCGAGATCGCCCACAAGGAACTCGGCCTGCAGCGACTCGACGAGATCTCCAAGTCTCTGGCCGATATCGGGAAGCTCGAGCAGACCCCGCGATGGTTCGGCAAGCAGGCCTCGATCATCATCGCCCCGGATCGGCCCAAGGTCGAGGCGGCCAAGCGCAAGATCGCCAAGGAGAAGGCCGCGAAGGAAGGCATTTCCGAAGAGGCCGCCATGAAGGCCGCCGAGGAAGAGGCGAAGAAGCTGCTCGCCGCGGCCGAAGCCGCCGCCGCCAAGGCAGCAGCCGAAGAAGCGGACGATGACGATGACGACGACCACGAGGGCGACGGCGCGACGACCTGACTCGGTCTATTCACCCAGACTGGTTTGTACCAAGGCCCGGCAACTGCCGGGCCTTTTTCGTATCCGCGCAGAAGCCCCGCACGCCCGACTGCGTGCCCACACCGTCAGTCGTGTCGCAGCGCAACGATCGGGTCCTGCTTACTCGCCTTCATCGCGGGATAGAGCCCGAACACCACCCCGGTGAACGCCGCGACCAGGAACGACAGCAGGATCGACCACACCGTCAGATAGGTCGGCATGTTGAGCATCGGCACCGAGCCGATCCCCAGGCTGCCACCGACCCCCAGCGCAACCCCGACCAGCCCGCCCAGGACGCTGAGCACGCTGCACTCAACGAGGAACTGGAGCGTGATCGCGTTCCGCGTCGCGCCCAGCGCACGCCGGATGCCGATCTCCCGCGTCCGCTCGGTGACGTTGGCCAGCATGATGTTCATGATGCCGATCCCGCCGACCAGCAGCGAGATCCCGGCGATCGCCCCGAGCACCGCCTGCCAGGTCATCGCCTCGCGGCGAGCCTCCGCAAGCAGCTCATAGGGCACAACGATCCCGATATCGATCATCCCCGGATGGCGGACCTCCATGATCCGCCGGGCGGATTCGGCATACGCCGCGACATCCTCGCGCGTCGGCGCGACCAGGTACAACTCGCTGACCTCGACCTCCGCGCTCGAGAAGTTTCCGCTCGTCCGCCGGATGACCCGGTCGCCGAACGCCAGCGCCGCGGTGGAGATCGGGATGTGCACATCCAGGTTCAGGTCCCGCCCGACCTGCGCACCGCCCGCGCCACCCGCGAGCCCCAGCGGCGCGAGAATCCCCACGACCTTCACCGTCTTGTCATCGATCCGGATCGTCTGGCCGAGCGGGTCCTCCAGTGCGAACATCTCCTTGGCGACCTCCGATCCGATCACGGCGACCATCGCCCGCTGCTCGATGTCCTCCGGCGTGATGTATCGCCCCCGCGCCACGCGGACCCGCGCCGCCTCCAGGAGCTCCGGCGTCACCCCGTGCGCCTGGCTGGTCTGCCGTCGCGCGCCCCGCAGCACCTGACCCCCGACTTCCTTCAGGGGGACCAGTGCCTCCGCCGCGGGGAAGTTGTCCTGAAAGACAGCCAGGTCGGCCCGAGTGATGCCGTACTTGATGCTCCGGCCGCGGGCGTTCCCGCCGCCGGCTTGCTGGCTCTCGGGCGGCTTCTGCGAGCGGATGATGATGTTCTTCGCCCCCATCCGCTCGATCCGCTCCAGCGCATCGCGCTCCTTCCCCTTGCCGATGCTCACCATGGTGATCACCGCGGCGATGCCGAAAATGATCCCCAGCGCGGTCAGCACGCTCCGCAGCTTGTGCCGGCGCAGATTGCCGATGCCCAGCCGAATCATCTCGAAGAAGAAGGAAACGTTCATGGTGCCGGCGGTACCTGTTTGAAGAAAGACTGAGCCCCGGACGCCCTGCCGGAACTCTCCCACCCACTACCCCGCCACCCACCCACCACCTGCCACCACTGCCGCCGTCGGTCGATCACTCTTGCAACTGAACCCGAAGGCCGATGCGGATTCTTCCGATACACTTCTTTCGATGGTACCGGGACAGGACAACCCCGTCGCAGCAACCCGCACAGCGGTGGAGGTCGGCCGCGAGCACGAGGAGCCCCGCGGCTGGCGGTTCGAGCTTTCCCTCGCTCGCCACGGAGCCGCCGAGCCCTCGCGGCACGACATGACGCTCTCGTGGGTGGATTACGAGTTCTGGTGCCACGGCCAGAGCTCCCCCTCGCGGGTCGCGCAGATCGTGGTTGAATCGCTGCTGGCGGCCAAGCCCGAGCTGACGCTCCCGCCTCGGTTCGATGCCTCCACCTGCCGGCGATGGGTGCGGGATATCGACACCCGCATCGCCGAGACCATCTGATCTCCGCCGCGGCATAGCCCCGGCCCCCTGATTTGCCCCCAACCGCGGAATGCTGGATTTTCGCTCCCGGAGCAATTCATCCGTCTACTATCCGTCTCCAATAGCACCGAGCGATTGTGACCATTGCAGGTCCGTCCCTCGGGGTTTCCGACGCTTTCTCAGCCCGAGTTCAAGCAGCGGTTTTCAATCTCCACGGGCAAGGTAGAAGCGTCATGAAGATCTACGTTGGCAATCTCTCGTTCAGCACCACCGAGTCCCAGATGCGCGAAATGTTCGAGGAGCACGGCGCTGTCGCCTCCGCTTCCCTCGTCATGGACCGCGAGACCGGCCGCCCCCGCGGTTTCGGCTTCGTCGAAATGACCGATGACAACGAGGCCCGCGCCGCGATGACCGCCCTCAACGGCAAGACCGTCGATGGCCGTGGTCTGACCGTCAACGAGGCCAAGCCCCGCGAGGCCGGCGGCGGCGGTGGCCGCGGCGGGTTCGGCGGTGGTGGTGGCGGCGGCCGTGGCGGCCGCGGCAGCTGGTAATCACTCGGCGGGCCGCTCGCGGCTCGCCTCAAGTCGCCCGTCCGCAAGGCCGGGTGTACAAGCCAAGTAGTCAGCCGGGGCCAGCAATGGCCCCGGTTGTCGTTTTGCCGCCGACTGCGCCAGCCGTTCGCAGAAAGATCGGGCCGTTCTCCCTCGCCGCGGGCATGCGATGCACCGCGCTTGACTCTACGGCTGATGGAGATATTCTAGATATACATACCCAGAACTCTATATCTAGCCGATAGGGACACCATGAGCCCCTTCCCATCCACCGACCGCAGCAGCAGGCCACGTACCCAATCCGCCCCAGCCGCGCGGAAGGCGTTCACGCTCATCGAGCTCCTCGTAGTGATCACCATCATCAGCCTCCTGCTCGGCCTCGCCCTCCCCGCTCTCGCCGGGGCCCGTGCTCAGGCCAAGTCCACCGTTTGCCTCATCCGCCTCCGCACGCTGGGCCAGACCACCACCATGTATGCCGGCGACTGGCGCGACATGCTCCCCCGCAGTTCCCACTCAGCGTTCGCCGCAAACCTCTTGCCCTGGGGATACGCGTACCTCCCGTACATCAACGCCGAGCACGAGGCCGACCGCTTCGCGGAGGTTCAGGCGACGCACTACCGCTGCCCGCTCGACCGCCGCGATGCCGGACAGACCTACGCATACAACGTCTACTTCGAACTCTCGGCGCAGGAACTCGATCCTGCCTCCCGATCCGGCTGGCGGCGCATCGACCAGTCGCCAAGACCGTGCCGCACCGTGCTCTTCGGCGAGTTGCTCTCCTCCACCAGCGCAGACCACGCGATGGCGCACTTCTGGGTGCAGTACGACGCACCCCCGGAGATCGATCCCTCGCGCCACTCAAAGACCAACGGCTCCGGCTACGCGTTCCTCGATGGCCGCGCAGCCGGGATGCCGCTCCACAAGAACTTCGATCAATCCGCGGGCGTGGACAACTGGAACCCCGCCACGGCCCGTTGAACGCCCCGCACACAAGGAGATATGACCATGCGAGTTTCCCTTCACACCACAGCAGCCTTCGGCCTCATCGCCGCTCTCGGCCTCGCCGCCTCCGCCAGCGCGGACATGCCAACCCTCGGCGGCCCGATGGTGCACATCGATGTCGGATTCGATGGCGCAGCCCTCTCCGTCCACAAGGGTTCAAGCGACACGCTCGTCCTGCACATGTACCCCGGGGAGACATACGACGCCCCCGCCGACTGCCTGAACGAGACCATGTACAACGCGCAGTACGGGTGGGTGATCGCCGGCGCCTGGACCCGGCCCGAGGGCACCACTCTCTGGATCGAGGAACTCGATGCCACCCCCGGCCTGAACGTCTACGCCGCGCGGACCTCCGCCTCGCCCTACGCGCCCATCTTCGGCACCGCCGGCAGTCCCGAACTGGCCCTCTGGAACGGCATGATGGCGCACAACTGGTACTCGACCCTCCAGACCGGCCGCTACCAGGCGACCTATCGCATCTACCTCGGCGATGCCTCCGGCAATCCTGCTGACGGCTACGCCGCGGCGGAAGTCCGGCTCGATTGGACCACCGGTCTGCCCTGCATCGCCGACTTCGACGGCTCGGGCACGATCGCCGTCTCCGACATCTTCGCCTACCTCAGCGCGTGGTTCGCGGGCGATGCGCGGGCCGACCTCGGCAGCGCGCCCGGCAACGAT
The DNA here is from genome assembly GCA_023432465.1 of Planctomycetota bacterium. Taxonomy (GTDB): domain Bacteria; phylum Planctomycetota; class Phycisphaerae; order Phycisphaerales; family UBA1924; genus JAHBXL01. The sequence continues at coordinate 24,973 of JAEYUO010000029.1, forward strand.
GTCCCCGACCTCTTCCAGTTCCTCAGCGCGTGGTTCGGCGGGTGTGCCTAAGCGCTTCTGGCGCAAGGTATCGTGACGAACGCCGACCGCTTGATGGCGCCTTCCGGTCTCGACTCGGGGCACTCATCCGCGAGGCCGGGTGTACAAGCCGAGCAGTCAGCCGGGGCCAGCGATGGCCCCGGTTGTCGTTTTGAAACGTGGCATGGGCATCTTGCCCATGTGTATTGCCCGATGCCGAGGCTGAGGTGCTCTGACCGAAGCCCCGGGTTGAGCGTTGCCCGCCCGCCGTGATTACGGACACCCGGCAAACCACGCGCTCAGAAACGCGAAGATGTCGGGGACGGTGATGCCGGGGACGCCGTCAAAGTCGGCGCGGGGGTCCATGGCGAACCAGGCGGAGAGGAAGGCGAAGATGTCGGGGACTTCGCGGGTGCCGTTGCTGTCGAAGTCGGCGGGGCATGGTGCAGTAGAGGGACCAAACTCCCACACGGCGCTACTAAGGCCTTCAGAATACGAACCGCCGAACAGTACAGTCATGCTGCGACGTGCGTCGTAAGCCATCGAATAACTCGCTCGACGAGGAGGCTCCGAGACATCGCGCAGTGTCCAAGCGGTTCCGTCCCACTCGTATGTTCCTCCCGTGTGGCTTGTGCTGAGAGCGCCGCCAAAGAGCAGGATCACACCACGTTCTCTGTCGTAGACCATGTCGTGAGACGATCGCGGTGAAGGTGCAGGTACCGAGCGCTGTGTCCAAACAGTGCCGTTCCATTCCCACGTCTGGCCGCTCAAGTAAGCCCCAGCGGTTTGACCGCCGAAAAGGACTGTCACACCACGGGATTCGTCGTATGCCATCGCGTGACCCGACCGAGGCGAAGGACCTGAGACGATGCGTTGAGTCCAGGTTACTCCATCCCATTCCCAAGTTTCTCCGCTGTATCCGCTGGTGGTGGAACCCCCGAAGAGAACCGTTACGCCGCGACTTGAGTCGTACGCCATCGCGTGGAACCATCGTGCCGATGGACCAAACGGACGCAGGGTCCATGCGACGCCATTCCATTCCCAAGTATGGCTGGTGGGCGAGCTTGCACCTCCGCCAAACAACACCGTCACGCCGCGATTTCTGTCGTACACCATCGCGTGACCCCGACGAGGCGAAGGACCTGCAACCAGCCGCTGGGTCCATTCCAACCCATTCCACTCCCATGTGTCGCCGGTGAAAGAGACTTCATCCTGACCCCCAAACAGTGTTGTAACTTCGCGAATCTCATCAAACACAGCAGCATGTCCTAAGCGTGAAGAAGGTCCGTTACTCTGGATGCGCGTCCACATGCCTCCATCCCACTCCCACGCTTCGCGGTTGTAACCGCTGGCGGTGTTCCCCCCATGGAGGACAGTTCGACCGCGAGCCGCATCAAAGACTGAGGCGTGTCCGCTCCGTGGCGCAGGACCGGCTGCCACGCGGTGCGCCCACGCACTGCCGTCCCACTCCCAAGTTTCGCCGTCATAGATGGAGTTGTCTGTGGCTCCTCCAAACAACACAGTCACACCGCGAACCGAATCGTACACCATAGAGTGGCCTTCTCGCGGTAGCGGACCGGCGACCAAGCGCTGGGTCCACGTCGCTCCGTTCCACTCCCAAGTCTCGCTACTTCGAGCAGAATTGCTGACGCCGCCAAAGAGGACTGTTACACCCCGCGCGGAGTCGTAGGCCATCGCGTGGCCGTATCGAGCCGAAGGACCGGAAACCAGTCGCTGAGTCCAAGTGAAACCATCCCAGTCCCACGTCTCACCATTTGAGTTGCTGCCGCTCCGGCCTCCAAAGAGCGTGCTGACGCCACGAACAGGGTCATATGTCATCGCATGGGAGTGTCGCGACGAGGGGCCTGAAACCACTCGCTCCGTCCATATGCTACCATTCCACTCCCAAGTATCACCTCTGCTGGCGCCTACGTCGCCCCCGAACAGAACAGCGACGCCGCGGGAACTGTCGTAAGTCATCGCATGACTGATTCGACTCCAAGGTCCAGACGCTATGCGCTGATTCCATGACATGCCATTCCATTCCCATGTCTCGTCGCTGTAGCCTGATGCCCAACCTCCGAATGTTACAACAACATTCCGAGCCGAGTCGTAAACCATCGCGTGACTTGCGCGACGGGGAATTGTGCCGGAATCGTTTAGAGTCCATTGGAGATCCTGTCCTCGCACGGGCATCGCGATGAACATGCAGTGCAGAAGGACCGCAAGGGTCAAGTGGAACGGGCTCGAACAGACTCCCGCGAACTTACATGTCAAGATCGACTTGACCATACGTGCCTCCTTGAAAGTGTCCGATCCAGTGTACATCGAACCACGGATCGGGGCGAGGTGATCGCACTCATGAACATCGAAAATTATCTGCGAACCGGCGAAGGGCCAGTTGGCCCGAAGGGAGGTTTGTGGGCCATGACCCACAGCTGCAGGATCGATCGGTGTTGAGGATGTAAGCAGGGTGAGCCTGCGTCCTGGCGATTGGCGGACATTGCGGCGACCGCTCCGCGAGATATGAGCGAAATGCGAGGGACACGCACGAGCCAGCGAGTGGGCTGCCGATGCAGATCGGTGCCGACGATCGCTACCAAATCACTGGGTGGGTCCCGCAAACAACGGCGGAAGAGCAGCCAATGCTCGCGTTCGGACTACTTTCCCTTTCCCCGCCGCGCCGCCTCCGCCTCCAGGTGCTTCTTCAGGTACCGCCCTGTGTAGGACGCCCCCGTCTTCATCACCTGCTCCGGCGTCCCGCTCGCCACGATCGTCCCGCCGCCGTCGCCGCCCTCGGGGCCCATGTCGATCAGCCAGTCGGCGCACTTGATCACGTCCAGGTTGTGCTCGATCACCACCAGCGTGTTGCCCGCATCCGCCAGCCGGTTGAAGACCTCCACCAGCTTGCGGATGTCCTCAAAGTGCAGCCCCGTCGTCGGCTCATCCAGCACGTACAGCGTGTGCCCCTGCGTGCCCGTCTGCCCCGCGCCCTTGCCCAGTTCCGTCGCCAACTTCACGCGCTGCGCTTCACCCCCCGAAAGCGTTGTGCTCGGCTGGCCGAGCTCGATGTAATCAAGCCCGACATCGTGCAGGCACTGCAGGAACCGCAGGATCTTCGGGTGGTTCTCGAAGAACGCGCACGCGTTCTCGACCGTCATGCTGAGGACATCCGCGATCGACTTGCCGCGATACAGGATCTCCAGTGTCTCGCGGTTATACCGTCTGCCGCGGCAGACTTCGCACTCCACAAACACATCCGGCAGGAAGTGCATCTCGATCTTCTTGAGCCCCTGCCCCTCGCACGCCTCGCACCGTCCGCCGCCGCGCTTTGAAGGGACGTTGAAGCTGAATCGCCCCGGCTGGTAGCCGCGGATCTTGGATTCCTTGGTCTGCGCAAAGACGTTGCGGATGTCGTCGAAGATGCCGGTGTAGGTCGCGGCATTGGAGCGGGGCGTGCGACCGATCGCCGATTGATCGACCTCGATCACGCGGTCGAGATCCTTGTGGAACTTGATCGATGCGTGCGCGCCCGGCTTCTCGCGCGAGCCGTTGATCGTGTTCCGCGCGGCGGCGAGCAGGATGTCGTTGACCAGCGTGCTCTTGCCCGAGCCCGAGACACCCGTCACGCAGATGATCCCGCCCAGCGGGAACGTCGCATCCACGTTCTTGAGGTTGTTCTGCTTCGCGCCCTTGATGACGATTGCCCGCTTCTCCGCGAGCGCTCGCCGCTTCTCCGGCATGGGGATCGTGCGCCGCCCCGACAGGTACTGACCCGTGATCGAGTTGGGCTCCGCGATGATGTCCGCGACCGTTCCCTGCGCGATCACCCGTCCCCCGTGCACGCCCGGGCCCGGCCCGATATCCAGCACGTGGTCCGCCGCGCGGATCATGTCCTCATCATGCTCGACGACCAGCACCGTGTTCCCGATGTCCGTCAGGTGCCGGAGCGTGGTGATCAGCCGGTCGTTGTCACGCTGGTGCAGGCCGATCGTCGGCTCATCGAGCACGTAGCACGCGCCGACCAGGCCCGAGCCGACCTGCGTCGCCAGGCGGATGCGCTGCGCCTCGCCGCCCGAGAGCGTCGCCGTCCGGCGATCCAGCGACAGATACTCCAGCCCCACTCCGCACAGGAACCGCAGACGGTTGTTGATCTCCTTCAGGATCGACTCGGCGATCTTCGCGGTCTCCGCCGTCAGCTTCAGCCCGCTCAGGAACTCGCGGGCATCGGTGATGTTCAGCCGCGAAAGCTCGGCGATGTTCAGCACCGTCCCGGGCTTTATGCTGGGTGGCCGTCCGATCACCGCTTCCGAGAACGCCTGCTTCGTGTCCGCCGCGTGCGTGCTCTCGATCAGCACATGCAGCGCCTCGATCCGCAGCCGGTCGCCGTGGCAGGACGTGCAGGGCTTCTGCGACATGAACTGCCCGAGCCATTCCTTGATGTCGGGGTTCTGGGTGCTCCCCCACCACTTGGTGATGTTCGGGATCACCCCCTCGAACTTTGCCGCGGCACCCTTGCGGGCAATGTCTTCGCGCGTTGCGCCGTACAGCAGGATGCGCCGCTGCTCGGCATTCAGCGCGGCGAACGGCCCGTTGTAGTCCGCACCATACGCCTTCGCGAACTTCTTGAGGAACCGGTTGTACCACGCCCGCACCGGCCCGTTCTTGTTCCACGCCGCGATCGCCCCGCCCGAGAGCGCGAGCTGCTCGTTGGGCACCACCAGTGTCTCATCAAACTCCAGCAGCGTCCCGAGCCCGTGACACGTCGGGCACGCGCCGTGCGGGGAGTTGAACGAGAACAGCCGGGGCGACAGCTCCTCCAGCGCGATCTCGGGATGATCGGGATCCGAGAAGCGTGTCGAGTACGCCTGATCCACCCACCCCCCACCGCCGCCGCCCGCTCCCCCACCTTCCTGCTCGAAGCTCACGATCACCGTGCCATCGGCGATCTTCAGCGCGGCCTCGATCGACTCCGCCAGACGCTGCCGCAGCTCGGGTTCGCTCGAGAGCGCCAGCCGGTCGATCACCGCATCGATGTCGTGCTTCTCATACCTGCCGAGCTTCAGCGGGTTATCGCCCGGGTCCTTGAGGACTTCGCGCAGCTCCACGACCGTCCCGTTGACGCGTGCGCGGCCCCACCCCTGCCCGGAAAGCTCCTCCACCTTGTCCCGGTGGTGCCCCTTTTGCCCACGGATCACCGGCGCGAGGACCATCAGCCGCGTGCCCGGCGTGCGGGTCATGACCGCATCGACAATCTGCGTGCTCGTGGTCGCCGTGATCGGCACGCCCGACCGCGCCAGTACCGTGCCGTCCTTCTTCACCTTCGTGGGGTACCACGAATACGCCCGCCCGCACCGCGCAAACAGCAACCGCAGATAGTCGTAGATCTCCGTCGTCGTCGCGACCGTCGATCTCGGGTTCGCCGAACTCCCCCGCTGCTCGATCGCGATCGTCGGCGGGATGCCGTCGATCTCCTCGACATCCGGCTTCTTGAGCTGATCGAGGAACTGCCGCGCATACGCCGACAGCGACTCCATGTACTTCCGCTGGCCCTCGGCGAAGATGGTGTCGAACGCCAGCGAGCTCTTCCCCGAGCCCGACAAGCCCGTGATCACGACGAGCTGGTCGCGGGGGATATCAACATCCAGGTTCTTGAGGTTGTGCTCTTTCGCGCCGCGAACGCGGATGCACCGCGCGGGCTCCCGCCGCGATGCCGCCGCCGCCGCGCCGTTCACGGAAACAACCGCCTTGGGCTCGATGATCGCGCCCTTGCTCCCAGAAACACCAGGCTTCTTTGTGGCCAAGACCTACTCCCTCGCTCAGCTCCGCACAGATGGTAGGTGCCGGCACGCTCGGCCGATCAATCAGACCCCGGCGAATCCCGGCCTTCGGTCGCCGCGGCGTCCGCCCCGTTCGCCGGCGCGCCGGGCGCCGCGGCCGGTGGTTGCGTCTGCTCCCGGAGGGCCGCCTCTTCCGCCGCTCGCGCCTGCGCCGCCTTGTGCCGCGCGGACATGATCGCGCCGGCCATCACGCAGCCGATCGACAGCCCGATCGCGTAATGAAACAGCCGCGACCAGAAGGTCGATCCGGTGCTCGGCGGCGAGCCGGCCTGATTGAGCGATTCAGCCATCGGCGGTTCCTGATCAATCAGACGGTGTGCTCTTCTTCGCCGGCCGCGCGAGCGGGACGATCTTGCTCTGGCGCGCTGCAGCGCCGGTCCCTGTCAGTTCCCCCTCCTTCGCGGGCTCGACGCCCTCGCCCGCAAGGTCCGGCCGGAAGACGGTCACGCCCGCGCTCTCCTCGGCGGTCGTCTCCGGGCGGTCCGCGAGCGTCGCGCTCCGACCGGCCTGCATGATCGCCGCGCGCAGCCGGTCCTCTTCGGTCGCGAAGGCTGCATTGAGCCCACCCTGACGTGTGAGTCCGTACAACGCGCCCACCACTTCCGAGTACGTCATCTCCAGCCCTGGCGAGGGATCCTCCGGCGTCGGCCGGTGCGCCAGGTATCGGATCAGTTCGTACGCGGTTTCCGGGGCCTCCCGCTCGGTGGCTTGTCCCGTCCGCATATTGACATACCGCATCCGCACATTCGCGGTCGGGCTCGGCGAGTTGAAGATCAACCGATCCGACCACAGGCTGACCAGCGTCGGCTTGATGAAGCCGATCCCGCCCTGGTCCCGCGGCGAGAACAGGACGATCCGCGGCTCGCCCTGCTGCGTCACATAGATCATCGGCTCCCGGGACGGGATGCTCTCGACGATGAACCGCGGCCGGCGCGGATCCGGGCCGACGGGCACGCGGACAATCGACAGATCCCGCTGCCGGGCCAGAGACTCGTACGCCGCGACGCGGACCTCAAGCTCCGGGGCATCCACCAACTCACGGAGCGCGACGTTGATGTTGGGATTCGCCGGCAACCTGCCCAGCAGTCCGATCGCCTCGACGCGGAGCGAGCCGGGGGCCGAGGTGGCGAGTTCGATCAGGTGCGGAACGACGCGCTGATCTCCCAGCTTGGCGCCCGCCTCCAGCGCGGTCATCCGCGGCCCAAGCTCCGGGTAGTCGTACATCGGCAGCAGGAACGGGATCGCGGTCTTCCCCAGCGCCTGAAGACACCAGCTCAGCTCCGATGCCATCGCCGGATTGACCTTGAGCTCCTCGACATACCGCTTGGCAAACTCCTGCGGGAACGACTGGTCCACCCGCGTGTAGCGCAGCAACTGCAGGAACTCCGCCGGGTCATCCCGAAACGCAAAGGGCACGGTGATCGTGACGCTCTGGTATCGGTTCTCGCCCGAGCCGTCCGCTCCGCGGCCGCGTGCGATCGGGTCCTCATCCCCCGGCCCGCGCGGGAACCTGGAGTTGATCGAGTTCACGATTGTTCGGGCGCGCGAGTGCGACTCGTTGTCCAGGACCATCTGCAGCTTGAGCGGCTCGGTCACCTTGCCGCCCCCGAGGATGCGGCCGCGGGTGCGTGTCAGGCCGATCGACTCGCCGGACATCCCGCCCGCGGGCTCGGAGAAGGGGTTGATGAAGATCGGACCGTGCGCCTCGGCGAGCTTGCGCTGGCGAACCCCGCCGACGATCGACGGCGGCCCGAGTCGCAGCTCGGTGGTCCACAGCGTGCCCCCTTCAAGGCTGGTCACGCTCGAACCGGGCAGCGTCGAGATGTAGACATCAAAGCTCGTGCCCTTGGGCGTTCCCGGGGGAATCACCGCCTGCACGGTCACGATCGCCACATCGGTCGAGCGCAGGAACTGCAGCGGCGTGACCCCCTGAAGGTCGCCATACGCCGGGCCGCCCTTGCCGATGCCGTTGCGAGCGACTTCGCGCTCCATGTTGCCGAGCACCGCCTGCGGATACTCGCCCCCGCCGGTGCCGTTGAGCCCGACCACAATCCCAAGCCCCGACACCAGCGTTGGCTCCGTGCCGCGGACGGCCGCCTCGGCCCCGATCGTCCCGCGCAGGATCGGCGGCACATCCTCAAACCGCGTCGCGGAGGAAGCGACCTCCCGCCGGGGCTGGCTGCACGCGGCAACGGCGAGGACGACAACAAGCAGGACGGAGCGTCGAACGGCGTTCGTCGCGGGATGGATCATCGGTTGCGCTCCGGCGGGTGAATCGAACCGCTCAACGATGCGAGTGATCTTTGCAGCCGGATGCCGGGAGAGAGGAAGTTGCTCAAGGAGAAGTGCGAAGTTGGCGGAATCGCGGCGACGGCATGATACCATACAGATCATAAACAGTTTGGGCAAGTGCGTGCCGATCCGCCCGATCAGGTGTGGATGACCTGTCGGAAGAGTGGTCAACCACAAGATCATGGGGGTCGGATGCAAAAACACCATGAAATCCACAAGAGGTGGGGTTGGTCGGGAATCGAGATCGAAAGTTTTTTACGCGGTGCAAACCACTGTCAGGCTTGCACTTACGCACAAGCGACAGCCTTTGCAGATCGCATCCACACGGTTTTGTGGTCGGATGCGGTTGCAGGCACGACCTGTAGCGGTATCCTGATGCCTCGCGGGGCCAAGACTGCCCTCTCCCACTCGCTTCCGAGCCCCACGAGCCGGGCCGCCTTCCGAAACCTGTTTGTCTTGTGTTCCCCGCTTCCTGGCCCTTGGTGCTCCGGAGTTGCGTCCTATGCCCGTGCTGTGCGACACCCAGATTCGTGAACTCGTCTCGATCGAGCCGTTCGCCGACGCCAAGAAGCGCCCCGGACAGATCTCCTTCGGGGTCTCGAGCTATGGCTACGACATCTGCGTCGGCAGCAAGTTCAAGATCTTCACGCCCACGCCCCGCACCGGCGGCATCACGGTCGTCGATCCGAAGAACTTCTCGCCGGACCTGTTCGTCGAGGTGGATTGCGCCGGCCGCGGCGACGCGACGGGCGATTTTGTGATCATCCCGCCCAACAGCTTCGCGCTGTGCGAGACGGTGGAGTGGATCGAGGTGCCGCGGGATGTGCTGGTGGTCTGCGTGGGCAAGAGCACGTACGCGCGGTGCGGGCTGATCGTGAACGTCACGCCGCTGGAGCCGGAGTGGCGCGGCAAGGTGACGCTGGAGATCAGCAACACGACGCCGCTGCCGGCGAAGGTCTACGCGAATGAGGGGATCGCGCAGCTGATCTTCCTGAAGGCCGACCGCGTGTGCGCGGTGAGCTACGCGGACAAGGCGGGGAAGTATCAGGATCAGAAGGGCTTGACGCTGCCGAAGGTGGATTGAAGCAGTCTTCTTGGATTGGGCACTAGGCAATAGGGACTAGGCACTCGGAGACCAAGATGGCAGGCGAGATTCAGTCTTACCGCGACCTCGTTGCATGGCAAAAGGCGTACGCACTCGGGATGAAACTGCATCGCTTCGCGAATAGCTTCCCCGATTACGAGCGATTTGGCCTGACTTCCACGCTTCGTCGAACTGCCTTGCTGCTTGCGAGACAGATCGCAGAGGGATACGGGAGGCAGAATCGTCCGCAGTACATCAGCTCGCTTCGAAACGCTCGGACGACAACGTATGACCTCGATACCCAAGTCATGTTTGCATTGGGATTGCAATATGCGGGGGAAGCGGAATGCAACGAGATTCTCTCGCAGATTGCAGAGTGCGGAAGAGTGCTCTCAGGATTGATTCGAAGCCTTGAGAGTCCAGCCGCCTAGTGCCGAGTGCCTATCGCCCAGTGCCTAGCCAAGAGAACCGAACGCCCATGAAGATCACACGCAAGTTCACAACCACTGGCCAGGACCCCTTCGCTTCCGTCAAGTGGGTGAAGCGGTCCAGCAAGATCACGAACCCCGACGGCTCGGTCGTCTTCCAGATGGACGATGCCGAGGTGCCGGAGTCGTGGTCGCAGCTCGCCACCGACATCATGGTGAGCAAGTACTTCCGCAAGGCGGGTGTGCCGCAGGCCGATGGCAACACCGGCCCGGAGAAGTCCGCCCGCCAGGTGATCCACCGCCTCGCCGGGTGCTGGCGGCATTGGGGCGAGAAGCACGGCTACTTCGATACGCCCAACGATGCCAAGGCGTTCTATGACGAGTTGGTGCACATGATGGTGCACCAGATGGCCGCGCCCAACTCCCCGCAGTGGTTCAACACCGGCCTGAACTTCGCGTACGGCATCAGCGGCCCGGCGCAGGGGCACCACGTGCCCGACCCCAAGACCGGCAAGGTCGGCCTGGCGAAGGACGCCTACACGCACCCGCAGCCGCACGCCTGCTTCATCCAGAGCGTCGATGACGACCTCGTCAACGAGGGCGGCATCATGGACCTGTGGGTTCGCGAGGCGCGGCTCTTCAAGTATGGCTCGGGCACGGGCACCAACTTCTCCAAGCTCCGCGGCGAGGATGAGAAGCTTTCGGGCGGCGGACGCTCCAGCGGGCTGATGTCGTGGCTGAAGATCGGCGACCGTGCTGCGGGCGCGATCAAGAGCGGCGGGACCACCCGCCGCGCCGCGAAGATGGTCTGCCTCGACATGGACCACCCGGACATCGAGAAGTTCATCAACTGGAAGGTGCGCGAGGAGATCAAGGTCCAGGCGATGGTCGAGGGCCTGAAGGTCATCGCGGACAAGAAGGCCGCGGCGGCGGATTCGCACACGATCGGCGAGACCGCCAAGCGTCTGGGCCTGAAGCTCGACTACGACTTCAACGGCGAGGCCTACGCGACGGTCAGCGGGCAGAACAGCAACAACTCGGTGCGGATCAGCGATGAGTTCTTTGATGCGCTGGCCTCCGAGGGCGGGGAGTGGCAGACGTTCTCGCGCACGACCGGCAAGCCGGCGAAGGTGTACAACGCCGGCTCGCTGTGGGAGCAGATCGCCTACGCCGCGTGGCGGTGCGCCGACCCCGGCGTGCAGTTTGATTCGACGATCAACGCGTGGCACACGTGCCCGGGCGCTGGGCGCATCAACGCCAGCAACCCGTGCAGCGAGTACATGTTCCTTGACAACACGGCGTGCAATCTCGCCTCGCTGAACGTGCTGAAGTTCTACGAGCCCGCGACACGCTCGTTCGATGTCGAGCGGTACGAGCATGCGATCGACCTGTGGACGGTGGTGCTGGAGATCAGCGTGCTGATGGCCAGCTATCCGAGCAAGGAGGTCGCGGAGCTTTCCTGGAAGTACCGCACGCTGGGCCTGGGGTACGCCAACTTCGGCGCGCTGGCGATGCAGGCGGGCATCCCCTATGACAGCGAAGAGGCCCGCGCCCTGTGCGCCTGCCTGACGGCGATCCTGACGGGCCGGTCGTACCGCATGAGCGCGCAGATGGCGGCGCAGCTCGGGGCGTTCCCCGGGTATGAGCCGGAGCGCGAAAACATGCTGCGGGTCATCCGCAACCACCGTCTGGCGGCCCATGGCGTGCCGCGGGAGAGCGGGAACTACGAGAACCTCCGCATCCCGCCGGTGCCCATCGATCACGAGGTGATCAACGCCGGCCGCGTGAACATCTCCAACGCCGATGACCTGCTGGATCGCTCCGTCCGTGCGTGGGATGAGGCGCTGAACCTGGGCGAGAAGTACGGCTTTCGCAACGCGCAGGTGACGGTGATCGCGCCCACGGGCACGATCGGCCTGCTGATGGACTGCGACACAACCGGGATCGAGCCGGACTTCGCCCTGGTGAAGTTCAAGAAGCTCGCCGGCGGCGGGTACTTCAAGATCGTCAACGAGTCGCTCCGCCCGGCGCTGGCCAACCTCGGCTACGCCGACGCGGAGATCGCGGACATCGTTCGGTACGTCCTGGGCAGCCTGAAGCTCGACGCCGAGCACGTCAACCGCGACACGCTCAAGATCAAAGGCTTCACCGACGCCGAGCTGGACCAAATTGAGAAGGGCCTGCCGGCGGCGTTCGAGCTGCCGTTCGCGTTCAGCGTCTGGTCGCTGCAACCCGAGACGCTGGAGCGCCTCGGCGTGACGGCCGAGATGAAGGCCGACCCGAAGTTCAGCCTGCTCCGGCACCTCGGGTACACGCGCAAGCAGATCGAGGCCGCCAACCTGCACGTCTGCGGCCGCGGGACCGTCGAGGGGGCCCCGCACCTCAAGGACGAGCACCTGCCCGTGTTCGA
>JAEYUO010000015.1 GCA_023432465.1 Planctomycetota bacterium
ACCCCCGAGTCTGAAAGCAATCCATGGCTGCCCCCTCCACACACGCCCCCGCATCGGCCGCACCGCTCCGTATCTCCCTGGTCAACGGCGATGGCATCGGCCCGGAGATCATGGCCGCGACACTCGAGCTCTTCGCCGCCGCGGGCGTGAACCAGCACGTCGAGTTTGTCCCGGTCGAGATGGGTCGCGCCGTGTTCGAGCAGGGCAACACGCGCGGCATGACCGACCAGGCGATGGCGACGGTGGAGGATTGCGGCATCCTGTTCAAGGGCCCGATGGAGACGCCCAAGGGCGGCGGGGGCAAGTCGATCAACGTCACCGCGCGGAAGATCTGGAACGCGTTCGCGAACCTGCGGCACTTTCAGTCGCTGCCGGGCGTGAACACGGTCTACTCGCAGGCGGGGATCCCGGTGAACTTCTACGTCGTCCGCGAGAACATCGAGGACACGTACGGCGGTGTGGAGCATCGGCTGACCAACGATGTCATTCAGTGCAAGCGGTTGATCAGTGCGCCGGGGTCCGACCAGGTGCACCGGTTCGCCTTCCAGACCGCGCGCCGGCTGGGCCTGAAGAAGGTGCACTGCGGCCACAAGGCCAACATCATGAAGATGACCGACGGTCTCTTCCTGGAGCGCTTCAAGGCCGTCGCGAAGGACTTCCCGGAAATCGAGACCGCCGATGTCATCATCGATGCGCTCTGCATGAACCTTGTCCTCAAGCCCCAGCAGTATCAGATGGTGGTGCTGCCCAACCTCCAGGGCGACATCGTCTCGGACCTCGCGGCAGGGCTGGTCGGCGGGCTGGGCTTTGCGCCCAGCGCGAACATCGGTCGGCACATCTCGATCTTCGAGGCTGTGCACGGCACAGCGCCGGACATCGCCGGGCGCGGAATCGCCAATCCCACCGCGCTGATCCTGTCCGGGCTGATGATGCTGCGGCACATCGGCATGATGCGGCAGGCCGCGATCATCGAGAACGCGGTGCTCTGCGCGCTGGAAGAAGGCGTGCGGACCGGTGACTTCGGTGATCAGGACAAGCCGGCACTCTCGACGCACGACTACACCAAGGCGATCATCGATCGGCTGGGCAAGACGCCCAAATCCGGCAAGGGGCCGATCGTTCCGGCGACGGGGACGGAAGACAAAGCCACGTTCGTGAAACCGCCGCGGCCGATCCATCAGGAGATCATGCGGACGTTTTCCAACATCGTCACGCACGTCGCGGGGTGCGACATCTACCTCGACACACCGCTCTCGCCGATCGCGGTCGCGGATGAAATGACGCGCGCCGCGGCGGATACGCCCTTCAAGCTCACGCTGATCTCCAACCGCGGCACCCAGGTGTGGCCGACAGGGTCGATCTACACCGAGTGCGTGGACTACTACCGCGTGCGGTTCGAACTGAAGGACGGCGGGCGGCCCGGCGACTTCGGCCAGAGCCGCGCGATCGCGCTGCTCGACAAGATCGCGGAGAAGTTCAGCGTCTGCTCGTATGAACTGCTCCGGACATTTGACGGCGTGAAGGGGTACAGCATGGCGCAGGGGCAGTGAAGCGGCGCGATGGCTCAGCGGTCTTGAGGCTTGCCGGACCACGGCTTTCTGGCGGCATGGCGGACGTGCAGCACGATGACTGTTCGTTCACGGATCGTGAAGAGCACGCGATACTCACCAAACAGCATTTGCCGCAACTCTCGCTTGAGCATTCGACTCTCGACCGCACGCCGACATCTTCTGGGCATGCGATCAAGCGATTCGATGCGACCGAGCAGCATCTCTCGCCAGGCCAATGCGCGGCTTGGCGAGTCGAGTGCGATGTACACCTCAATGCTGTCGATATCTTCGCCAGCATCGGGGTGCATGAGCACGGTGTAAGTCATGCGATGCGCTTTCGGGCGGTCCGGCGGCGCCTCGCGGCCAAGACTGCTTCGCGCGGAGGCAACAAGTCAATGCCCCGATCGACATCCGCCAGTCGCTTCTGGAGGATACTCACGGTCTGTGCCTGATCGATCAGGTCCATCGCCTGCTGATACGACTTGGCGGACTGAACAACGACCTCGGCGCGGCCGTTGACGGTCAGCACCTGGGCGCGGCCGGTTTTCTGCAGCTTTCGGATGTAGGCCGCGGTGTCGCGCTTGAAGTCGGTGAGAGGGGTGATGTCCTCGGGCAGGATGCGGTTCGCGTTTCGGGTCTGCTTCTTCATAGCACCATTATCGCACCGAATTCGGTGCTTTGCCACCCCATCGCGATCGCCGCTCAGAACATGTCCGTCAGCATCGGCACGCCGCGGGTGGAGGCAAACGCCGCGGAAGCGAGTTCGAGGGCATCCGGAGAGCCTTCCACCCGCTCCACCATCGCCAGCTGCTGCGCGGACATGAACCCGGCATACAGCGTCGAGAGTGCGCCGATGTCGCACTTGATCGCCGCGCCCCGCGGCTTGCCGCCGCCTTCGAGCTTGCGGACCCGCGCCCGTCCATCGGAAACGCTTAATGACCATGCTCCAGAGTTGGCCCGGAGTATGTCATCGGTGATCCGCAGGGTGAGCCTCGCATCAAGGCCGCGGGGCCAGCCGCGATGCGTCATCGCGCACTTCATGTCCACGATGCGGAGCATCCAATGGTCGCGCAGCGTCATCGGCTTGTACGTCTGCTCGGGAAGCGCAACGAGCAGCGGATTCGCAGGGCCTGTCATCCAGACCAGATCGTTTCCGACTGTCGAGTAGCCGGCGAGGAACGCCCACAGTCGGTTGATCGCCCGCGGCGTGATCGCGGCCATGTCCTGCACAAACACGTCGTAGCGCCCGGCGCCCGCGCCTGTCGGCGTGACGGTCTGCGTCAGAAAGACATAGCCCTCGAGCACGTTGCCGCGTTCGATCAGGAAGAGCCGCGAGGGCTCTGTGCGCGTGGGCGGTGGGAGCTCGATCCGCTTCCAGAGCAGTTCGTTGCGCTCCAGCGAGCCTTGGCAAGTCGCGGCGAACACCGAGGCGACCTGCCGCACCCGCGCTGCCACGTCGCTTCCCCCCTGCTCCGCGACCCTCGCCTCGCGCACGGTCAGGCCGTCGGCACTGCGCATCGACGCCCGCGCTCCGATGCGGTGCAGCGGGATGCGGACCTCGAAGCGATGCCCGGCCTGTTCGTAGCCGAGCCTTCGATACAGCGTCTGGTTGGCCGGGTACAGCGTCGAGAGGGGCGTGCCCTCGGTGTGCAGTTCGCGCAGAGTCTGCACCATCAGCTCGCTGGCGACGCCGCGGCCGCGCGCGCCGGGGGCAACGCCGACACCCTGAATGCCAACCATGGGAACGGCCAGACCGCCGAAATACTGACCCATGCGAACAAGGCTGAGTCCCGCATCGACGGACTTGCCTGACGAGAGCACGCGGACATTCTCGCGGTCGTGCGTGGCGAGCCACCCGCCCGCCTCGGCATCTGTCCGCCCAAAGGAATGCGCGAGTACGTGCGCGAACGCGGTGCTTTCATCGTCGGTGCGTGGAGGGCCGAAGTACTCGGCGGGAGCAGTCTTTCGCTTGGCCATGCGGCGAGGATATGGCCGCGGCCGCGGAGCGAGATGGCGTATGTCCTCGCCCCCGCCCCCCCAACTCCCCCACTGCTCGTTTGCTCCCCCCCGTCAACCGTTTGCCTGTCAACTCTCGCCCCACGCCCTCCGCATGCGCTCGATGCGGTCGAGCACACTCTCAGTCGAAAGTTGTGCCCCGATGCGCTCAACGACCAGCGGCAGCGCAAGCGGGCTCGCACGCGCCGTGCGAACGATCCGCAGCGGCCCCTCGGAGACTCTCGCGAGTGCGCGGGCGAGCCGGCTCTGCTCAAACTGCCTCTCCAACACTTCGCGGCGGGATTGCACCATCAACAGGTTGTCTGGGTCAAAGTCCCGCATGACGTCGTACAACAAACCGGAACTCACCTGCAGCTGCCTGCCGGTCTTGGGTGAGCCGGGGTACGTCTGCACCACGAGCCCAGCCACGCGCGCGACTTCGCGGAACTGGCGACGCGCCATCTCGCCGAGGTTCACGCTCGCCGCGGCATCCTGGGCGAGGTCCTGGGCGGACAGCCCGTCCCGCAGGAGTGCCGCATCGATCTCGATCGGCTCCGGACACAGCAGCTCAAATCCGTAGTCGTTCGCGGCGGTGGTAAAGGTCAAGGGCCGCGAGCGGGCGAGCCGGAACGCCAGCAGCGCGGCCATCCCGCCATGCACGAGCCGGCCATCAAACGGATAGATGAACAGGTGATAGCCATCGCGGGTCTTGGTGAGCTCGATGAGCGTTTCATCATGCCGCGGCAGCACGGAGATGCGCTTCTGGATCGCCGCGACGGGCGCGAAGCAGGCGAGCTCGGGCTCCGGTGGAGCAGATGCCGCATCACCTGTCGAAGGAGCGAGACCCTCGCAGACCTCCAGCGCTTCACGCACCGCCTCGCCGAGCGATTCCGAGATCGGCAGTCGCGTTCCGCTCCAAATGGGCGTGAGGCTCGCCTTGCCGCGGGAAGCGCGGACGATAGCCTCGGAGTCCTCCATGCGCACGAACTCGACCACCTTACCCGCAAAGAAGAACTTCTCCCCCTCGCGCAGACGCGAAACAAAGCCCTCCTCGATGCTGCCGAGCCGCTTGCCGCTCACATAGCGCAGGCTGACGGTGGCATCGCCCGTGATCGTGCCGACATTCAGCTTGTGGATCTGGCCGATGCGCTTGTTCGGCACGTGATACACGCCCGGTCGCAGCGGATCGGGAGCGATGCGATGGAACATCGGATACGCACGGAGTGTCGCGCCACCGCGTTCAACCAGGTCCATCGCCCAGTCAAACTCTGCACGTGACAGATTCGAAAGCGCCGCCGTCGTGCGGACTTCATCAAAGAGCTCATCCGGCCTGAAGCCCCCGCCCAGCGCACAGGTGACCAAGTGCTGCGACAGGACATCCAGCGGCGACTCGATGGGCAGCCGGGGCTCGACCAGGCCCTCCCGCACCGCTCGCCGTGAAGCGGCGATCTCAACAAGCTCCAGCGCATGGGTCGGCACACACAGCACGCGGCAGGTTTCGCCGGGCCGGTGGCCGCTGCGCCCCGCACGCTGCACCAGGCGCGAGATGCCCTTGGGAGAACCGATCTGCACGACACGCTCCACGGGCGCGAAGTCGACGCCAAGATCGAGCGACGATGTCGCCACGACAATTCGAACCTCGCCGCCCTTCAAGCCCGCTTCGACACGCTCTCGCTCGGCGCGGTCGATCGAGCCGTGGTGCAATCGCACCCATCCTTCCGCGTGCCACTCCGGCCTCGCCCAGCGAATCGCCTGATACCAGCGTTCCGCCTGCGAGCGGGTGTTGGTGAAGATGAGTGTCGACTTTGCCGGGTCGAGCCACTCCAGCAGCGGATCGAGCATCGCCAGACCCATATGCCCGGCCCACGGAAAGGTGCGAATGTCCGGCGGCAACAGGCTCTCGATCACGATGGGACGGTCGATCGTCGCGCGGATGAGGGTTGCGGCCTGCCCCGAGGCAGTGCCGACCGCCGCTCGCGCCGCCTCCTCGATGTTGGCGATGGTCGCCGACAGGGCCCACGTGCGGAGCTTCGGCTTCCAGTGCCGCAGCCGCGCCAGCGCAAGCTCAACCTGCGTGCCGCGTTTGCTCGAAAGCAACTCGTGCCACTCATCAACGACAACACACCGCAGATCCGCGAACAGCTCGCGCCCGCGCTCCTGCGTAAGGAGCAGCGTGAGCGACTCGGGTGTCGTCACCAACACATTCGGCAGACGGTCGCGCTGCTTGGCGCGGACGCTCGCCTTGGTGTCCCCGGTACGTGAACCGATTGTGAGCTTTGCGCCGAGTTCCTCCACCGGCAGCTTCAACGCACGCTCGATATCGCGTGAGACGGCACGCAGGGGCGTGATGTAAAGGATCGTCAGCCCGTCCGCCGGGTGGTCGAGCAGTTCGGCGAGCGGCCCCAGATACGCCGCGTACGTCTTGCCCGCGCCGGTGGGGACATTGATCAGCCCCGACTCGCCTCGTCCGTACGCCTCCCACGTTTGCCTCTGAAAATCCCACGGCTTCCAGCCGCGGCGGGCCATCCAGGCAACCAGACGGCTCAGACCCGGCAGTTCGGGATCGACCTCCGCATGCCGCTTTCCGCCCGCAGATGCGCGCGCCTTGCTGGCCCGAACCCTCGGTCGAGCCTGCGGCGCGGACACACCGCCGCTCCCCGCTTCCGCACGCGATGGACCGGCACCTGCGGCGGCGGTCGCCATCGCCGCTTCCTCTCGCCGCAATCGTCGTAACTCGCTCCGCACCGTGGGCACGCACATCTCCACGCCAAGGTGAGGCAGGATACACGCCGCGACGATTCAGCACCACAGCGCGAGCCGCCCGCACACTCGCGGGCAACCGCTCCGCTCTTCCTCACCACGCCGCACGCGAGCGCGATCGCGATCGCTACGGAGTCGAGGCGGACCCAGCGGCCCCCGCGCCGGCGGGATGCACACCGATCCGCTCCATTCGTCGATCGACCCCCTCCGGTGTGATCGGGAACGCCGGCGGCGTCGGGTCGTCGTTCACACCGTCCCGCGGGTCCACAGGCGACCAGTCCAGCTTCGATGCCCCCAGCAGCGTGCCCGTTGCGAAGGCCAGATCGACCAGCGAGATCTGATAGTCCGCCAATGCGCGGATCTCCGACCTCTGCGCATCGGCGAGCTGCGCTGCCGCGTTCAACACATCCGTGCTTGTCCGGTCCCCGACATCAAACTGCCGCTGCTCCGCCTGCAGCGCGCGCCCGGAGGCAATCGCGCTCTGCCTCGCCGCCATGATCCGCTGCCACGCCGCCTCCACGCTGTCAACCGCCGCCAGCACCTCCTGCTGGATCGCCTGCGTCCGCGCCTCCTTGGTCGCCAACCTTTGCAGCCGCGACAGGATCGCCTGATTCACACGCGATTTCGCCCCCTCGTTCCCAAGCGGAATCTCCCCCGTTACCCCCACCGACCAGCTCTCGAAGTTGTTCTCTCCGAGCTGCTGGTTCGCATCGCGGAATGTCGCGCCGAGTCCGCCGATGCGGTACTGATAGTCCAGCAGAAACGACGGCAGCGCCTGGTTCTTCGCAAACTCGATGCTCGACAGGTCCTGCGCGAGCTGCAGCTCCAGCTCCAGCATCTCCATCCGCGCCCCGACCGCCTGATCCGCCAGCATGTCCCCGTCAAAGCTGTACCGCACCGGGTCCGGCGGGCTCGACGGAACGATCATCGTCCGCGTCTGCAGCTCCAGCCCCGGCTGGTTGATGATCCTCTTCACCGTCCGCTGCTGCTGCAGCACCGCGTTCTCCGCGACGATGATCGCCTCCAGCCGCTCCGCCAGCCCCGCCTCCGCCCGGATCACCTCGATCTCCGCCACATCCCCCGCATCCACACGCCTCCGCGCCCGCCCAAGCTGCTCACTCGCCAGCTCATACTGCTGCTGCGCCACATCCAGCGCGCGCCGCGCCGCATCCAGAATCCAGTACGCACGGTCCGCCGCCGCAAGCTGCCGGATCACTTCCAGCTTCGTCCGCGCCTGCGTGATCTGATCCTGATACGACGCCACCCGGATCGAATAGGTGTTCGCTCGCCGCCCCGCGCCCCGCAGCAGCGGCTGACTCACCGATACCGTGAAGTCCGCGTTGTATGCCGTATTCAACGTGAAGAACGGATTGTTCGTCTCCGACCGCGATTCAAACAGATCCACACTCACCCGCCCGCCCGTCCGCAGCGGAACATCCACCCCCGCGCCCACGAACACCGAGTCCTGCTGGTTGCTCGCCGTCACGTCAAACGTCGGGCTGTCGTTCTCCCGATACCCCGCCCGCGGCCGAAACACAGCCTCAAACCGCGCCTCCTCCTCCGTGATCCGTTCCGCCGAAATCACCGGCTCGATCATCACCACCCGCAGGTCCAGGTTGTTCGCCAGCGTCGCCGCACGCACCTGCTCCAGCGACAGGCTCACCTGCTCCAATCCCTCAAAGCGCTTGCGTACGCCCGCCGAAAGCGCTGTCTCATCCGTCGGTGCCGGCGGAACCGCCGCGCTCTCGGCGTTGAATCGCTCGATCGCCCGCAGCCGTTCCGGCGTCGCCTTCCGCCCATAGTCCGTTTCGATCGACCCGAGCGGATTCGCGCACGCGCCAAGCAGGCCGCATGCACTACCACACACGAGCAGCCGGTATCCGACCCGCTGGATTCCATCACGCTTCTGCATAGGACTCCCGCTCTGCTGCGCCGCGAACCTCCCCCTCACCCTCTCACCTCATCTCCCCCTTCACTCATGCCGCAGCGCGACAATCGGGTCCAGCCGCGCCGCCTTGATCGCCGGGAACATCCCGAACACCACGCCGATGAACACGCTGAACCCCACGCTCAGCAGCACCGCCCACGCCGGCACCGCCGCCTCCGGCAACGGCGAGTTCGGAATCACTCGGAGCACCAGCACCAGCCCCTGCCCGATCCCCCACCCCAGCGCTGCGCCCATCAGGCACAGCACGATCGACTCCACCAGGAACTGCATCAGGATCACCACCGGCCTCGCCCCCACCGCCTTCCGAAGCCCGATCTCCCGCGTCCGCTCGCTCACCGATACCAGCATGATGTTCATGATCCCGATCCCGCCCACCAGCAGCGAGATTCCCACAATCGCCCCCAGGATCGCCGTCAGCGCGGCCGCCACAGACTTGAACTGATCGATGAACTGCTGGAACACCCGCACCATGAACGTGTCCTCTTCACCCGGCTCCAGCCCGCGCATCGTCCGCAGCACGAACCGAACCTCCCCCTCCACCTCCGTCGCCAGCTCCGGCGACTTCAGCTGCCCCCACGCCATGTTGATGTGCCCGAACGGGTTCAGCAGCCGCGCCGTCCCATACGGAACAAAGATCTCCGTGGACGTGTTCCCCCCGCCGAACATCCCCGAAAGCTGGATCGTCTCCACCACGCCCACGATCATGAACCGCCGCCCGCCGATCAAGATGAACTCGTTCGTCGGATCCTCCGGCAGATCCAGCTCCGTGATGGCCTGATCGTTCACCAGGCACACCAGTTGCCTTTCCTGCTCATCAATGCTCGAGAACGGCCGCCCCAGGATCACCGCCCGCCCCTCGATCTCGTGCCAGTCGGGCCAGATCCCCACCACCGACACGCTCTCGATCTTCCGCTCCCCATGCTCGACCGGATACCCGCCGTAGAACATCGGCGTGATCTTCTCCAGCGACGGGCAGTTTTCCACCAGCGCGTGCAGCTCCCGCTCCGTGAGTTGCACCTCCCGCCACGTCGTCCGCGTCCGCATCGATTCCGGCAGCGTCCCGTCGAGGAACACCCGCCGCGTCCCGATCTTCTCAAACTGCGACAGAATGAACCGCTCCGCGCCCGTCATCGCACCCACCACCGCGATAATCGCCGCGACCCCGATGATCACTCCCAGCGTCGTCAGCACCGCGCGAAACCTGTTCGCCCAGATCTGGCTGATGGCAAGCACCACCGTCTGGAGCAGCAGGCGCAGAACAATCACGCGTTCCCCCTCGCACCCGCAGTGCCGGCCATCTCCGCCGCCGCCGTCATCTCCGCCGCCCGCCGCGCCATCCCCGCCACCGCGTTGAGATACTCCCGGTGCACGGGGTCATCGTTCGTCGGATAGTCGGTCAGCACCCGCCCATCCCTCAGCCGAATGATCCGGCTCGCGTGCCCCGCAACATCCTCCTCGTGCGTCACGATCACGATTGTCTGCCCGTCGGCGTGCAGCTCCTTGAACAACCCAATGATCTCCTCGGCCGTCTGCGAATCCAGGTTGCCCGTCGGCTCATCCGCGAGCAGCAGGCTCGGCTGGTTCACCAGCGCGCGGGCGATCGCCACCCGCTGCCGCTGCCCGCCCGAGAGCTGGCTCGGCCGGTGCTTCATCCTGTCCTGCAGCTTCACCCGCTCAAGCGCCCTCACCGCCAGCCTCCGCGCGTTGAACGCGTGCTTGCTTGAGTACAGCAGCGGCAGCATCACGTTCTGCAGCGCGGTCTGCCGCGATAGCAGCTCAAACGACTGAAACACAAACCCGATCTCTTCATTCCGCACCTGCGCCAGCGCCCCCGCGCCCAGCGCGTGCGTCTGCCTGCCGTTGAGCTCATACGACCCCTTGCTCGGCCGATCCAGACACCCCAGGATGTTCATCAGCGTGCTCTTCCCCGAGCCCGAAGCCCCCATGATCGCCACGAACTCATTCTTCTGGATCGTCAGATCCAGCCCGCGCAGCGCGTGCACGCGCTCAACGCCCACGCGGTAGATCTTCTCGAGCTTGCGGATCGCAATGGTCATCAGGATTCAACCAATCCGCTCTACGCCCC
>JAEYUO010000105.1 GCA_023432465.1 Planctomycetota bacterium
GGCAGGCGGGACGCCTGCCCCACCAGATGCAGCTTTCGCTCCACACTGGGGGCACACCGCTCCCGCCGCGAGTCCGCTCAGGTCGTACCCGCACCGCGCGCAGTGCCCCGACTTGACCCATCGCGCCCGCCGCCACGCGAGCACGCCGATACCCGCCGCCAGCACGCCGATCGCCCATATCGGCACGACCAGTTCCTTGTGTGTCTGCGAGAACGATGCGCGGAACCACCATCCCGGCGACTCGACACGGATCGTCAAGAAGTTCCCGACGATCGGGATGCCGCCCAGCATCGGGATCGCGGAAGCGTCGTGCCAGTGCAAGCCGCCGCGGGCGATTGCCACACCACTCACCGATCTTCCCGTCGTCCGCGTCCGCGACAACTCCCACCCCATCCCCGTCGCGACGCTGCCCACGATGCTCGCCAGAACCACCGCCGCGCACGCCGCGGCGACAAGAGCCCAAACTGGCCGCACCCGTCTCATCGCACTCATGGTAACCTGTCCTCGCGCGTCCTTGGCTCGACTCCACTCGGATCCGTCTCTATCCGTCCGATCCGTGGCTCTCTTTCCGGCGGGTCCACTCATGCTTCCGAATCTGCGTCATCTGCGTTCATCTGCGGCGAAGTCTCTTCTCGCATTGTGGCTGCCGCGCAACCCCTCGCTCGCGCTCGGGGCTCTGTTGCTCATGGTGGCGGCACTGCTGCCGGGTTGCGTTCGCCCCGGCACAGAGCACCGCCGCACAGGCGATGAGATCATGGTGTGCGGGCGGTTGTTCCATACCGGCGCGCCGGTGGTGCTTTGGACTAACCCGGGCGGGTATGACGCGTATCGCACGGAGCGGCGGTTTGTGCCGTGGAAGGATGCCGCGTGGTCGCCGCCGGGCACGCCGGGACGCAGCCCGGAGACGCCCGCGCGGTACGGCGTGCGCTACGCCAAGGACCTGAATGAGCATAGCGCGGGGCCGTTGTCCGCGGATGACTTCGAGCGCATCCGCGGCGGGGGATGGGACCTCCCCACGCTCCAGCGCGTCGTCGATCAGTTCGTCATCCACTACGACGTCTGCGGCACATCGCGCCAGTGCTTCCGCGTGCTGCACGACCTCCGCGGCCTGTCCATCCACTTCATGCTCGACATCGACGGAACGATCTACCAGACGCTCGACCTGAAGGAGCGCGCGTGGCACGCGACGACGAGTAATGATCGATCGATCGGGATCGAGATTGCGAACATGGGGGCGTACAAGCCGACCGAGAGCGGTGTGCCCGCGCCGCTGGACCGCTGGTACGCGCGGGATGAACGCGGTTGGCGCATCAAACTGCCGGAGACGATGGGTGATGGGGGCGTGCGGACGCCGGGCTTTGTCGGTCGGCCTTCGCGGCCCGAGCCAATCCGCGGCACGATCCAGGGCAGTGAACTTTTGATGTTCGACCTGACGCCGGAGCAGTACGACTCGCTCATCAAGCTCACCGCCGCGCTGTGCGCGATCTTCCCGAACCTGCCGTGCGACTATCCGCGCGATGCGGAAGGGAAGCTGCTGACGGATGTGCTTCCGGATGAGCGGATCGCGACGTATCGCGGCCTGCTGGGGCATTACCACATGCAGAAGAACAAGATCGACCCCGGCCCGGCGTTTGACTGGGAGCGGGTGGTGAGTGGGGCGAGAGGAAAAATGGCCAGATAGCAAATGGCCAGAGGGCCAAATGAGGGCGAAGCCGACGCCCCTCCTGATTTGGCCATGTGGCAATTTGCCATGTGGCTATTTCGCTGCCGCACACCGCACCATCGGCACCGTCGCCATCGTGTGCAGGCCGGGCTTGCTGTCCAGCAGCGAGTCGATCGCGTTCAACGTGATCGCGCTGGTCGCGACATCGCCGTGGATGCCGCCCTCGATGCGCAGGTCGATCCGCGGCTCGCCCTCGATCACGACGCGGTCGTGCGGCCCGGTCTGGCCGATCGCGGCCTGAAACTCCATCGTCACCACTTCTTCGCCCGCGGCGTTCCACCCGTGGGCGGTCTGGCGGACGCCCGCCGCATCGCCCCGGCGGATCGGTCCGAGCCCGCAGGTCATGTCGCGCTCGGTCTTGACCGGCGCGATGGTCTCATCCCACTTCACCACGCCCAGGCCGAGGTAGTGGGAGATGAAGTGGAGCGACTCGCCAAGGCCGACATGGCGGAGCGAGCCGTCCTTGACGCGCGCGGCAAAGCCCGCATCGTCGAGTGTTGCGCCGATCTTCTTCTGGAACGGGATCCGTCGCGTCGTCGCATCCTGGATGCGCCAGCACTTCACTGAGCGGACGGATTTGCTCACCGCTGTGGTCGCGACGGGCAGGGCATCCATGATGAAGCCGGGGTTGACGCCGGTGCCCATGATCCGCGCGCCGTGCTCGACGGCGAGTGCATGCAGCTCGTCGGCCAGTGACTTGTGGCGCAGCCATGGGAAGAGCAGTTCCTCGCAGGTGCTGACGATGCTGACATCGCGAAGGAGCAGCTCGCGGAAGGTGCCCATGCAGGCGGCGAGGTCGGATGAGGTGGTGACGACCGCGCAGTCGATCTCCCCCCAGTTCTGCACATCGTCGATCGATCGCAGGACCTGTGCCCCGAAGCCGCATTCGGGCACGATGGCCGAGAGGGGCTTGCCGACGACCGCGGGGTCGATATCCACCGCCGCGACGACCCGGGCGACCCCGCGTTTGGCCGCATCGTTGGCGACAAACTGCCCAAGCGGCCCGAGCCCGACCAGCAGGATTCTGTTCATGCGTCACTCCGGATGGCCGCCGCCGACCACCGGCACTGTATCACATCGCCCGCAAGGCCTTGGGAAATGGATAAACTGCGCTGCCCGAACCCACCAGGAACGTTCGCCATGCGATTCTCACTGGCCCTGTTTGTCCTGATCTGTGCCGCGATCCTGCCCGCCTGTGCCTCTCCGCAGCGGCATCAGGTCGTCGTCGCGCTTGATGAGGCGCTCTCGCGGGCCTCATCCCGCCCCACCATCCAGGTGGACATCGTCGGGCTGACCGATGCGGAGCGTCGGGCGTGGGATGAACTCCCCCTGTCCAGCTACTGGCTGCCGGGCTCGGAGGTGCGCAAGGCTCATGGCGACCGCACCGTCAGCTTCCGGTTCAGCGCGGAGCGGTCGCAGCTCTTTGTCATCCCTGCCGACAGCGAGATCTGGAGCACATGGCACAAGGCCGGCGCGAGATGGCTGTACGTCGTCGCGAACCTTCCGGGCGGGATTGAGGATCAGGTCGGTGCGGCGGACCCTCGGCGGTTGGCCATCTTGCTGAGTTCGAAGGAGTGGGAAGCCGATGCTCCTCTCCAGATCCAGGTGCGGCGGGATGCGGTGGTGTTCATGACGCCGCGAGCGCAACCCGCGGCGGCGAAGAAGGATTGATGCGAAGAGATCCGCCGCGGTCGCCGGGCGATCGCGCGAGTGTGGTTTGGGTGGTGCGGGGACGGAGCGATCATGCCGATCTATGGCGGGTACGAAACGGTCAGCGAGCTTCACCGTGGCGCACTGGGCGCGGTGTGGTCTGCGCGCCGAGTGGGTTCGAGGGATGAACCCGCCTTTGCGATTCGAACCTGCCAGCCCGATGGTGCGATCCTCGGCGAGTCTCGCGCGGCGGCCGCGCTGGAGGCCTTTCTCACGCGAGCCCAGGCCCAGCAGCGTGCGGCGCAGGCGGCCCCGATCGCCGAGACGCGGTGGGCGCAGGTCTACGAGATCGGGCGGATCCCCGCGACCGAGGTCGAGCCCCCCGGCGTGTTCATGGTCACCGATCTGGCGACCCGCGGCACCGCCGAGCGGCTGATCTCGGCGCGAACACAGATTGATGCGCGCACGCTGGCGATGCTTGTCGATGGGGTCGCCGCCGCGCTCCGGCAGATCAACTCCGCACCCGGCGGCGGACGCACGCACGGAAAGCTCGAGCCGGCGAACGTGCTGCTGCTTTCGGGCACTCCTGGCCAGCCGCCGCCGCGCAGCGCCGCCAAGGCCCGCTTTGCTCGTGTCGCGCTTGCCGACCCGGCCGCGGACCTGCCCGCGGACAAGGAACGCGCAAGCCAGGATGACCAGATCGCCCTTGGCAAGCTGATTCACCAACTTGTGCTCCACGAGCCGTTCCGCGGCCAGCTTCCGCTGGAAGCCGGGCCCGCGTGGGACCGCCTGGGCAAGAGCGGCAACGCCTGGCGGGAGCTGACCGCGCGATTGCTTGACCGGTCTTCCCCGGTCATTCCGCTTGAGGAGTTGACCGCGCAGATCAAGACGCTGCGCCGGATGCGCCGCTCGCGAACGCCGCTCATCGTCGCCATCGCGGCGATCACGCTGGTGGCGGGCGGTGTCGGGGTGTATGTCCTGGCCGAGAAGGCGCGCCAGCGACAGGCTGCGCCGTTGCCCGAGACGCTGTGGAACGCCGAGGCCGCAGCGCGGTGGGCGCAGCTGTGCGATGCGTATCGCACGTGGTACGGCTCGCTGCTGACGCGGCTGGAGCAGCGTCCGCCGACCGCCAGTGCGCAGCACCGGACCCGCCGCGCGTGGTACGCGGCTCTCGACAAGGACTTGGGCGAGTTGCTTTCGTCGCACGCGCTGCTTCACGGCAAGGGCACCGACCCGTGGACGCTCGCGGGCGTGGATGCGGGTGCGGACCTCACGACGCTCGCCGCGAGCCCGACACCGCGTGCGCGGGCCGACAGCAGCGTCGAACGCACCCGGGCTGCGCTGGCAGACATCGAGCGGCTCCGCGAAGAACTCCCGCAGAAGTGGCCCGCGCTCGCGCGTTTTCGCGAAGTCGCAGGGCTGTGGGAATCCCGCGGCTGGAAGCAGCAGGCCGCCTTCATCCGCCCGATCGCCGAGGCTGCCTCGCCCGGGGAATCGGGCACGGCCGATCTCGCCGCGGCCATCGACGAGCTTCTGCGTGCGCGTGCCATCATCGAGCGCGTCGAGTCGAGATGGAACGGGCTCCGGCAGACCGCCGAGGCCATCGCCGAGAGTGATGACCCGGTTCTCAAGAGCGTCCCCGCCGCGGTCGCGGCGATGGTCACGCCCGTTGAGCCGGCGGCAGCGACGGCTCCGGTGGCTCCGTCGCGGGATGACATCACCACGCTTGAGCGCAACATCGACATCGCTTCCGAGCTTGCCTCGCGTCTCCAGACATTCTTGCAGCAGGAATGGTCCGGGATCGATGTCGATTCCTTCCGCTCCGGCGAGCGCTACGCCCAGCTTGCCGCATCGCAACCGGGAGCCGAGACACTCGAGGGCTGGCTGTTTGAAGTCCGGGGGCATGCACGACTGGATCCCGCGCTCGATCCGCGCGCGGGCTGGGATGAGGACTCGCTCCTCAAGCCGGTGTCGCTCGCCATCGCCGAGCTGGCCAAGCCTCTGCTGAACATCCCGATCGACGGCGCGACCGTCGATCGTGTGGCCGCTCTTCGTGCCGCCGCGACTGAGCTCTCTCCCACTAATCTGCCGTGGAACCGGCGCAATCGTGACCGCATCGAGTCCGAGTCGGTCCGCATCCGTCGCGATGTCGCCGCGGTTCAGGCGGATCTTGAGGGCCGCATCGCGGCGCGCATGCAGGAACTCGCCACCACCGCGGAGGAGGTGCGGGATCAGCTCCGCGCCCGGGCCACCATCACGCCCGATTCCCCCTCTCTCAACAGCGCTTGGGTGGCAGCGCGAGACCGGTTGCTCGCGATCCACACCGGGATCGACTTTGAGGCGCTCAAGCAGGCCGCGAGGGAGCTTGAGGGCGAACTGAACTGGGCCGCCGCCGCGTTTGGCTCCGCGAAGCCCGGCGATGACCTCGACGGCCGCATCCGCCGCGCGCCGGGCGCGAAGGGCGCGACCTGGACGGTGCGCGTCGCCGCGACTGTCAGTGACCTTCGCGAGCATTCGCTCGCCGAAGCCCTGTCGCAGGCGGGCCACCCCGAAGGCCCCGAGTTCCGCTCGCGGCTCGAACCTCTGGCTCGTGCGCACCGGACCCGGATCGACGAGCTTGCCGCCCAGGTCACCGCTCTGGAAGCGGTGCAGGCTCGTCTTGATGCGGCTGATGCGCTCGGGGATGATCGAAGCGGGGCCTCCGATGGCGGTGGGGGGCGCCTCGCCCGCGCCCAGCAGACCGCCGAACAGCTCGCGGCGAGGTCGCCCGCGATCGCCGAAGCGCTGACGGAGCTGCGTGATCGGCTCGCCTCTCTTGCACAGATCGCACGAGAGAGCTCATCGGCGGCGCTTGTGGCCCGGATACGTGACGCGCGGCCCGATCGTCCGGAGGCCGCGCTCGCCGCGTTCCGCCGGCTTGGCGCGGCGGAAGTCGCCTGGCCCGCCAAGCCCGAGGACCTTCAGGATGGAGCGTCGGTTCGCGATGCGCTGCTCCGTGTCGCCGCATCCGTGGCTGATCCTTCTCGCCGCGAGGAGCTCGCCGCGCTGATCAGGGCCGACCTCACGGCCCGCTGGGTCGCTCTGGCTTCGCGGACGGCCGATGCCGCGGCGTTCGAGCCTCTTGCGGTTGCTGCGCCCGACTTTGCTGTGCGATCTTCCACCCTGCCGCCCGCGCTGCGCTTCAACGTTTCACTCTCACAGGTTCGACGCGCCCTCGCACGTCCCGGCATCCAGGAGGAGGCCGTCCGCCAGATCGCCGGCGCGTTCCTCGCCGAGGCCCGCGACATTCCGCAGCTTCCCGCCGCGGCGGGCGATCGCCTCGCGCAGGTCGCGGGGCTCATCGACGGCTCCGAGCCGGAACCTCCGTCCATTGATCCGTTGACGCTCGGCCCTGGATCGGTTGGTTGGCGTGGCGAGGCGGATGAGTCCGGCAAGCTCACCTTCACCAGCGGCAATGCCCGGATCGAGTTCATCCGCCTGGAGGTGCAGCGCGCCGGGGAGACGGTGCCCGTGTACATGAGCACGGCGGAAGTCTCTGTAGGACTCTTTGCGCGCACCGTCGCCCAGGGGCGGGCACAGTCCGAGCTCCATCAGGCCCTGACACGGTTCGACCCCGGCACGACGACGTGGGCCGGGCCGCGTTCGTGGACATGGAACAACGCGGGGGCGGTCGTCCCCGGACAGATCTGGATCAAGCTCGACGCCAACGTGAACGCGCAGCGTCCGGCCTATCCGGCGCAGCTGCTCCGTGCGGGGGATTTCAAGCTCATCCGTGATGAGGCCGGCGGCGAGCCCAACACGGACCACCCGATGCAGCAGATCTCCCCCGCGGCCGCCGCGCTGGTGGCGAGGCTCGCCGGCTGCCGCCTACCCGCGACCGATGAGTGGCGCGCGGCGAAGAGTCTCATCCCCGCCGCATCGGATCTGGCGGAGTGGAATCTGCGCGATGCGACCTTCGCCGCGCAGAAGGCGCACATCCGTGCCATGCAGGCGCAGGTCGTGAACAAGGCCAGCTTCCCCTGGCCCGATGCCAACATCCTGCTGCCGGATCAGCCCAAGGTTCCCACCGAGGACCGCGCGACTTCGCATGATTTCGATGACGGCATCCTCTGGTTTGCGCCGACCACCGCCGATCCGCGTCACCCGGTGCAGCACCTCATCGGCAACGTCGCGGAGTTTGTGTTCGATCAGCCCGATCGATTCGACGCGGCACGCCCCACGGCCGACGGCGTTCTCTCGGTGTTGCAGCAGTCGCCCGATGCACTCGCCGCGATCGGCGGGTCTTCGCTGTCGCCGCCGGAACTCCCCCCCGAGACCCGCATCCCTGTCGATCTGCTCTTCTCAACCGAAGGGTTTGCCGATGTGGGCTTCCGCATGGCGTTTACCGCCCGCGGCACGCGCCCGCCGCGCGAAACCATGGCCGCGAAGATCCTGCGGATCCTCAGCCCGGACAGCTACATCTTCGCGGGTCGTTGATCCGTCAGCGGTCGCGGTCGGGCACGCTCGCCATCGCCGGCGCATCGTCCGCGAACACCGCGCGCCCGAGCCCGTCGCTTGCGAACATCAGGCCGCGCTGTGTCGCTGGGGTCGGGTGAACGGCCATCGGTTCGTTGGAAGCCAGGTTCGCGGATGAGCCCTGCCCGCCCCCGCACCCACAGAGCACGAGCGCCGCACCCGTCGCCATCACCGCCGCTGCCGTACGTCCGCGCTTCATGGTGGTTTCTCCGGTCAGCCGGGGGAGACCGGCCGCACGATTTGGATCGTCCATAACCCGTTCCGGGTGTATCGCGCTTCCAAGCTCCTGTGTTGGTGAACGCGTTGGTGCTCGCGCATTCCGCGCATACTCCCTGACCCCCCACCTCCGGAGATTGCCGCTCGCGTCTTGGTCCGGTAAAGTCAGATCCCTGGCAATCCCCTGGCCGCGCCCCTTCTTCCCTCGCACACGAGACCTCCATTGGGACACGATCCCGACCGCACCCCTCCTTCCCCGTCCGCGACGGACCCGCTCGCCGCCGCACTGCAGCTCGCGCCCGGCGAGAGCATCTCCCCGGAGGCCGCCGCGCGGATCGCCGCGCTTCTGGTGGACTTTGCCTCCAGCCTCGACGCGGTCGGCTGGAGCGCGTGGCGCGCGGTTGCGCCCAACTCCAGCATCAAGCGCGGCGAACCCATCCGGCAGTCTCTAGCGCGATTGGCGCGCAACGAGCCCGATGCCGCGGCCACCGCCGCAAGAGACGTCGAGCTCTTGCGGCAGCTCGCGGCCGCCCTGATCGCGGGCATCGGTCAGGCCGGGCGCCAGTTCGCCCAGCGGCAGGCCGAGCGCCTCGCCCCCGCGCAGATCGAATCCGCCGCGAAGATGGCCAGCAGCCGCGGCCTTGCGGACCTGATGATCTCCCACGAGGCCAAGTGCTGGCGCAAGTACGTCGAGCTCGCCTCCGGCAGCGATGCCGCCGCGGTGGAGCGGGAGCTGCTTGGCGCGGTCGCTTCGTTCGCCGAGTCTCTGCTCAAGGGCGCGGGCGGGGGTCGCCCATGACGATCCTGGATTGCTGCGAGCCGCTCTTTCAGTGGGCGTGCCGCCTGAACCGGGCCATCCGCAAGGGCGTTGCGCCCGCCGCGGCCGCCTCCGCCGCCGAGGCACGCAAGCTCCTGGCGGAGTGCGGCGAGCGCGCCCGATCCGCGGGCATCGCTGATGCATTCACGCGCCTTGAGCCTGTGCTGGTGTACTTCATCGACTCCGTCGGGCTCACCAGCCCGGACCGCGCCACCTGGCCCAGCCTCGCCAAGGAGCGGGGGCTCGACGACGGCAAGGAGGAGTTCTTCGACCGTCTGGATGAAGCCCTGCGCGATCAATCGGCGCAGGCCCCGCAGACCCTTGCAGTCTTCTATACCTGCATGGGCCTTGGCTTCACGGGTTGGTATGCCGGTCAGCCCGAGGTCCTCCGCAAAAAGATGCAGGACCTGGCGGCTCGTCTTCGACCGATGATCGATGCCGACCCCACGGCCCGCGTTACGCCCGAGGCCTACGAGCATGTCAACACCGCCGACCTGACCGAGCCCCCTTCTCGCCGACTTGGCGCGGTGGTCATCGCCGCCGTCGGCCTGGCGATCACGCTTCTCGCGGCGAACGCTGTCGCCTATCTCCAGAAGCGATCGGAGCTGAAGGGAAGCCTCGACACAATCATCAACGCCGCCTCGGATGCCGGCGCAAGCAGCGGGGGAGCCAACCCATGAGCGGCATCGGCTCGGCCATCGCACGCATGCCCCGGTCCGCGCAGCTTGGCGCGCTCGTCGCCGTCGCCCTCGTGCTCGCGATTGTCGCGGGCGTGATTGGCGGGATGGCCGCGGCGATCACGGTTCTTCTGGGCGCGGCCGTCGTCGGCGGCGCGGTGTACGGCTACCGGGCGTTTCTGCACCGTCGCGATGAGAAGCAGGCCTCGCCGTTCGCGGATCTGCTCGCGGGCTCGGCCGCCGGCCCGACCCGCATCGCCGAGCCCGCCCGGCGCGCCCGGCTTGATGAACTGCGGCACAGCTTCGAAACTGGTCTGGAGAAGTTCCGGGCAGCGGGCAAGAGCCTGTACTCGGTCCCGTGGTATGTGCTGATCGGCGAGCCCGGCTCGGGCAAGACCGAAGCCGTGCGGCACTGCGGCGTGGGCTTCCCGCCGGGATTGCAGGATGAACTCCAGGGTGCGGGCGGCACGCTCAACATGTCCTGGTGGTTCACGAATCAGGCGGTCATTCTTGATACCGCCGGTCGCCTGCTGTTTGAGGATGTCGAGCCGGGCTCCACGAGCGAGTGGCAGGAGTTCCTCAAACTGCTCAAGAAGTCGCGCCCCAACTGCCCCGTCAACGGGCTGCTGGTCGTCATCCCGGCCGATTCGCTTATCAAGGATTCTGATGAGGCGATCGATGCCAAGGCCGTGCGACTCGCGGGCCAGCTTGACACGATCCAGAAACTCCTGGGCGTGCGATTCCCGGCCTACGTCGTCATCACCAAGAGCGATCTGGTCAACGGCTTCCGCGAGTTCTTCGATCGCACCGATGACCCACGCGCTGCCAACCAGATCCTCGGCTGGAGCAACCCCGATCCGCTCGATGCGCCCTTCCGGCCGGACCTCGTCGATGACCACCTGCGCACCGTTGAGCACCGCCTGATCCGTCGCAGGCTAGGGCTGCTCATCGACCCTGTGCACACCGATGATCCGCGCAAGCCGCGCCTAGATCAGGTTGATGCGCTCTACGCCTTCCCCGAGAGCCTGTCGCGGCTCGCGCCGCGCCTGCGCCGCTATCTCCAGAAGATGTTTGTCGCGGGCGAGTGGTCGGCGCAGCCCCTCTTTCTCCGCGGCATCTACTTCACCTCAGCCCTGCGCGAGGGCGCAGCGCTGGATGCGGACCTTGCCGCCGCGCTCGATGTCTCGCCCGACAAGCTGCCCGATGGCAAGATCTGGG
Source organism: Planctomycetota bacterium (assembly GCA_023432465.1). GTDB lineage: Bacteria > Planctomycetota > Phycisphaerae > Phycisphaerales > UBA1924 > JAHBXL01. Next base: position 10,817 of record JAEYUO010000105.1, read on the forward strand.
AGCGAGAGCGTGCGCTCTTCCTCAAGGACCTGTTCCTCAGCAAGGTCTTCCGCGAGAAGGGCCTTGTCACGCGTGCCGCCGACACGGCGAGCCTGCTCCGCGCCCGCGCGGCGATGCTTCTTGGCGCGTGCGCGGTTGGCCTCGTCGTCATCGGCGGGCTGACATGGCTCGGCGCAAGCGGTCTTCAGAAGGCGGCGGTCGAGCCAGCGAAGTTCTGGTCCGCCGTCGCGTCCGCCATCGAAGCGGGCAAGGCCCCAAGCGTCGAGCCCGGCCGCCCGCCGTATCGCCTGCCCATTGTCTCCAAGGCGATCGTCACCGATGAAGACTTCAAGTATCGCGGCGATGCCGCCGACGCTTCACTCCTTCGCGGCCTGCCGCTCGATGAGGACTCGCGCCGCATCGGCGCGCTGCACACCGCACTGAAGCAGCGGGCGACCGAACGCATCTCCGTCCCCATCATCTTCTACCCCGCCGCGATCATCACCGGCGATGTCTCCGGCAGCCTCCTTGCGACCGATCGCCTCGCCGCGAGCCGCGCCGCGTTCGAAGCCGGGGTCGTGCGTCCGCTCACCGAAGCCGCGGCGGCCAGACTCTCCGCCGAAGCCGCGGCCGACCGGCCGTGGATGCCCGAATCCACGGCCGCGCTGGAGCAGCTCATCCGCATCGAGGCCGCCCGTATCGGCTCGCTCCGGTCCGATGCCACGCCCATCATCGTCGATCCGCTGCTGCGTTTCGCACTCGTCGGCAACGACGGGTATCACATCGAGGGAGCGTCCGAAGATGCCCGCGAGCTGCAGCGGGTGGCCGATGCCTTGTATGCGGGACAGGCTTCGGGAGTCTGGCCGCCGCTCTCCGTCGCCATCGATCGTTCCGCATTCATCGCCGCGTGCGTGGATCGCTTCTCCGCCTCGATCGATGCCGCTTCCCGATCCGCCGCGGGGCCCGCGGGCCGGCTGATCAACGCGCTGGAGTCGTTCGATGCCGGCGAGCAGCGCTTCACGGACTCTCTGAGCGCGAGCCAGCCCGGTGCGCAGTGGGTCGCGGAGGTCGATGCGCTCCGAACGATCGCGGCCCAGGCGACCGCGCTCCTCCCCGCTCTCTCCGGGCGCACGCTGGATCAGGCGGCCATCCAGGACTCGGCATCCGAGTCTTCCCGCCTCCGCGATGATGCCCAGCGATTGCTCGACCTGATCACCAGCGCGGGCGACAAGTCCCCCGCGCTCGCGCAGTCCGGCCAGACACTCAAGCAGGCAATCCAGAACGCCTCGACACGCCGCGTGAATCTCGAAGCGCTCTCCGCCCGCGCGGTGGCGCTGTCGCAGGCGCACCTTGGCCGGGGTGTGGAGCCGCTCTTTGCCGCGCGTCTCAAGGTCTATGAGTCGATCTCGACGCTCGCCGAGGCCATTGATGAGCCTGTTCCAGCGCTCGCCATCGGCGAGGGCGCTGCGTACTTCTCCGAGGTGGACAGCGCAGCATCCAATGCCCGGCAGATTGTCCGTGCGGCTCTCCCGGGCTCAGAGACCGATCCTCGCGCCCGCGCGTGTCTTGCAGCGATCGAGGCCGCCGCGAACGCTCGTCGCGCCGCCATCGCCGCCGCGTACACGATCTCCGGCACGCTCGATGAGCAGACGCTCCGCGCTGCGGCTGCGCGGCTTGCAGATGATCTTCCCCCGCAGCAGTTCCCGCTGATCCCGCTCGCCCGCGCGGGCGGATCAGTCGATCCGGCGTTTGAGCCTGCCGCCGCGGCCCCCATCATCGCCGAAGTGCTCGCCGCGGCCAAGGCCGCCCCGCAAACCAGCCTCATGTCCCGATCCGGTTCGACGGCGGTTCACGCCTACATCCGTGCTGCGTGCACCGCTTGGACGGACGGGCTTGCCGAAGTGACCGCCCCGGACGACTCGCTTTCTTGGGATCAGTTTCAGAGCAACCTCGGCTCCGCCGGCCGCGCACCCTCCATCCGCGAGGGCCTCGCCGCCGCGTCCATACGCCAGGCCCAGGCCGCGGACACGATTTCCGCGGCAACCGTTGGCGCAATGCTCCCAGCGGATACGCGTCAGGCAGTCGAGCGGCTCGCCCGCATCGGCTCCGCCTCTGTCGCGGCAACCGCGAACCCGTCGCTTGATGCAGCTCACGACAGAGTCCTTGCGAACTGGAAGGCGCTCGGGTCCGATGCCGCCGAGGCCAAGCGCCGCCTGGTCGCGGCCCTTGCCACCCCGACTGGCCCGCAGGACTACCTCGTCACGTCGCTTGCCGATCCGCGCGAGACCGATCTTCTCGCCCGCTGGTGGCGGTCGGTCTCGATCGCGGGGATTCGTACGCTCGCGAGAGATTCCGGCGGCGCTTCTCCCGCCGCCAGAAGCCGCTTTGCCAAGTTCCCCCTGGCCCGCTACGACGCCGCGGCGGGGCAACTCTCCCCAGCCGAGGTCATCGAGGCCCGCGCCGCCGCATCACCGACTCCCGGCGCGAACACCGCGGTCGCCGATGCGATCCGTGACCCGGATATCGCCGCGGAGCTGCGGCTGCTCTTGCAGGGCGCTGGCGGCGGCCCTGCGATCAACCCCGCGATGCTCGCGGTCCTGCCCGAGCGTGCCGACCAGCGATTCGCCTGCACGGCGGAGTTGATCCCAGATCCCGCAGGCCCCGCCTTCGCAGCGATTCGGATTCGCCAGCTCGGTGCCGAGACGCGCACGGTCGCGGCGACGCCCGGCGGCCCTGCCTCGATCGGCCGGATCGACTACCCCGGCGCGAGCGTGCAACTGGAGTTCCTCGCGTCCAATGCTCCTGATGCGCAGCCCGTCGCCACGGCGTCGATTCCCGGCCCATGGCTGGGACTGTGGATGGTCGGCGCTCAGGGCGGCAGGCCCCTGACCCCGACGGATCGCCGTGTGTGGGAAGTCCAGCTCCCCGTCGAGACCGCCGCCGGTCCGCGATCGATGCGGATGCAGCTCCGCTTTGAGGATCGGGAACTCCCAGACCCTGCCCTCTGGCCTCGCTAAACTCCTTCTCGCGGCCGTTCTTGTTCCCCGCACCGACCGGAGGCGTCGCCATATCCCGGCTCTTCAAGCGACTGTTCACCGGTCTGAGAGGTTCCTCCGGAACCGCCTCGGGCGTCACGCTCGGCGCGTTCGGGAAGCACCCCGCGTTTGATGACCACCTTGAGGACCCTGGGCTCGCTTCGCCCGCGCTTGTGGATGCCCGGCGCATCCTCTACGCCGATGCCATCCGCGCCATCATCGACGCGGGGACGTGGGAACGCCTCGAACCCGGGCAGCGGCTCGACGGCTTCGATCACACGTTCCTGTGGTCCCTCACGCGCGCCGATGACATCCTGCTCACCGGCAGGCTCATCCCCAGCCGCGATGCCAAGGGGCGCGACAAGTACCCGCTCGTCCTGTGCGCGGAGATTCGATCCCCCGGCGCGCCGGGCGCTGTGCCCACGGCGATTCGCCGGCTCGATGCGCTCGCCGAGGAATGCGCGACCGCTCAGACGCGGGCGGACTTTGTCTCCGCCGTTGATGCCGCCCGCGCCAGTGCATCGACCATCCTGTTTCTCAGTGAAGCACGCCCCTCGGCCGTCGAGATCGTCGAGGGCTTCCGCAAGGCGGGGGCCGATGCCGAGGAGTGCTTTGCACGCTGCTTGTACGCCCTGCAGCGAGAGCTCTCCCCCGTTGCCAATCGTCAGACCGCCTCGGGCACCGGCCACGTCCGTCTCCCCCTCCCCGACGGAATGGCCGATGCGCCCTCCCTCTGCGGGTGGCTTGCGATCATCCGCCGATGGATGCCCGACCTCCCCGGAACACTGCTCATCAAGCCCCGCACCCAGCCCTGGATCGATGCCCTCGTCCCGATCCCCCTCCCCGCGCAGCTCGCCTGCATCCGCTCCGCCGCCTCGCTCGTACCGCTGGCGTGCGATGTGCCCTACAACCTCGACCCACGGATCATCCAGCAGGCCCGCGAACTGGCAAGCTCGCTGAAGTAGGAAGTTGAACCGCACGTGCAGAACCGACACCCCGCACCACACGACCCATGCGCCCGCGCGCTCCTGCTCATCCTCGCACTCGCGGGGCTGTGCGGCCCCGCATCCGCCTCGCCCGCTCCCGAAGCCGCCCCGCGGGAGCATGCCCAGCCCGGCGGAACCGATGTCGTCATCGCCAACTCCGCCGCGATCAACGCCGCGTGGAAGTCCTGGCGCGCGGCCCTCGATGCCCGCGCCGCGTTCCTGGATCCGCGCGAGCTCGCCGCGACCGCCGAGCAGTATCGCTCCTGGCTCGTCGCGCTCAACGACAGCATCCCATCGATGAACGGCGCAGCGCCGGGCTCGCCCGCGTGGGCAACTGCGCTCGTCGCCGAGGGCAACGCCCAGCGCGAGGCCGCACTCCGGCGGGTCCTCGCCCGGATCGAACCTCAGGCCCCCGCCCTTGATGACCCCGCGGTCGAGGCGGAGATCCAGGCGGCACGCCGCACCCTCGCCGCGTGGAACGCTCGCGCGCGGCTCCTCGCCGCCGATCTCCTCGTGATCCAGGATTCTCTCGCCCAGGCTCGCCCGATCAATGAGGCTGGCGAGGTCTCTATCCGCGGCCTCAGCGAGAAGTGGACCCGCGAAGGGCTCACCCGCCAGCCCGCCGTGCGCGCTGCCGTCGCGCCCGTGCTCGATCGGGTTGAGGCGCTCGAACGAGTCGAGCTCGAGACCGATGCAGCGAAGCTCCTGCAACTCATCCGCGCCGGTTCCTCGGCTGCGCCAGAACTCCCGTTCGCCGCGTGGCGCAGGCTCACCGGTCGCGGCGAGGCCGTCTGGCCTTCCGGCCCCGCCGAGCTCGCGGAAGAAGTCGCGATCCGTCCCATCCTGCTCAGGGCCGCGGCGGGCGTGTCCGACCCCGGCCGCGCTGCGCAGCTCAAGGATGAAGTCGAAGCCGAGCAGATCCGCAGGCTCACGCGGCTGCTCGGCGCGGCAACCGACGACGCCACGATCGCCGCGGCCGATGACGCCATCAAGGCGTTTGGCCTTGTCGAGAGCACGCTCGATGGACGGATTCGTTACAACCTCCTGCTCAATCGGCTCAAGCAGGCTGTCAGCGCGCCAGGCATCACCGATGCCCGTTCGCGTGAACTCGCGCGGGACTTCGTCGCCGCCGTGCGCGGCCTCCAAGGCGGCATCTCGTTTCTCTCCAACGCGAGCACGGTCGTCGCCGCGATCGATGCCGTCGCCGGCGGGCACTCTGTGTCCCCAGCGACCGTCGAACCCGGCCGCTTTGGCCCGGCGGCCGTCGGGCTGGGCGCGGGCGTCGAAGCCGGAGCAACCATCGCCTTCACCCTGCCCACACGCTCGGGAGTGCCCGAGACCACTCTTCGGTTCATTCTGGTCGGCGAGGGCGAGCGTGCGTCGTACATCACCGTCGAGGAGGTCACGGTGGGTCAGGTCGCGGCGATTCTGGCCGCAAGAGATGCCGAGCGCGCTCTCACAGCCATCCTTCCGACCTTCCGCCCCCTTGAGGATTCCCGCCTCGGTCCCCGATCCTGGACGTGGAGCCGAGACGCCTTCGATGTCCCCCAGATCGTCCCTTCCCCCAACTGGCTCTCCTCGGTCGCCGTGCTCGGCGGGATCGACTTCCCCTCCGGCCAGACTCCGCCACCCCCGACGTTCCAGAGCCCCATTCAGAACATCCCCGCGACCGCCGCGGCGTACATCGCCTCGCTCGCCGGATGCCGATTGCCCACAACTGGGGAGTGGACATCTCTTCTCCGCGAGCATGCCGCCGAGGACAGGTTGGAACTTGCCAACCTCCGGGATTCTCGATGGAAGGCCTACAACGACCATATGACCGCGCGGAAGGCGGCTGGCCAATGGTCAGAGCCTGGGGATGCCGGGGCGTTCCGGGCTGCCGGTGGCGCAGCTCAAGACTCTGCCGCCTCGAACCCTTGGGATGACGGGTGGCTTTGGTTCGCCCCTGCAAGCTCGGCGGCAAACGATGTGGTATCCCACGTTCTGGGGAATGTCGCCGAGTTCACGACCACCATTCCGCACGCTCTTCCGATCGAGCCGCGCGAGGTCGCGGCGTTCATGACCCGGGCGATCGGCGACCTCCGTGTTGTGGGGGGGTCCGCGCTCTCGGATCCCGCGGTCGATCCTCGCACTCCGCTGGAGCTCGACCCGATCGATGCCCTGGAGGGGTTCTCCGATGTCGGCTTCCGTCTTGCGTTCGGAGCCGACGCGGTCAACCGCCCGCGCGAGCACGTCGGGCTGCAGATCGCCGAGATCCTCTCCCCGACCCCGTACCTGAAGCCGCGCTGAGCGGCCGATCCGTCGCCCGGCAGGGCCGCGATTCTCTCCGCACGAAGCGTCCACAAATGAGGAAGTTGCGTGGTCCGACTTGACGCGGCGGAAAGCCCCCCGGTACGGTGTGCCCCACGGAAGATGGATTTTCAGCGCGACCCGGAGCTCAAAGGGCTCCCGGCGCGCAGGTCAGGCGTGCTGGGCCAGCAACTCGCGGGCCCCGAAGCAGGAGGCGGCATGCACGAACAGTGCGGGCGTTCATGGTCACTTCGTTCACCCCGGTTGCGCGCGCACAGTGCGCCCCGCGCGAGGATGCTCGCCGCGATCGCGGGCCTCGCCTTCGGCAGCGCAGCGCTCGCGCAGCAGCAGCCCGGGCAGTCACCCGGCGAGCCGCTCCCGGGCCAGCCTCAGGTCGCCACACCCGGTGAGGTCGGCGCGCCGGTCGCCCCCGGGGAGCAGGCGCCAACCGGCGACCCGGAGAAGCCCGCCTACCAGGTCGGCGTCTTCCTGGTCGAGTTCGAGAAGGTGCACCCCGGGTACCCGTCAATCGAGGATCTCCTTCAGGCGACCGTGACCCTCGGCCGCACGGATGACGGCTTCGTCGCGCCCGGGCTCGGTGTCGAGATCGTCACGATCCCGCTCATCGATGTGCCACTCATGCCCGCGGCCAGATATTCCTCCCGCGCGCTCGCCGCGGTCGCCCGAGCGCTAGTGGATGAGATGAACGCCTTCGGCATCATCGGCGTCACGGTCTCGCCATCCGAGAGCGAGTTCGCGCCTCCGGAGGATGACGACCCCGACTGGGGCAAGGACCTCCGCCGCCCCGGCCAGACGTCGCTCACGCTCATCATCCGCACCGGCATCGTCTCGGAGGTTCGCACGCTCGCCAGCGGAGAACGCATCCCCTACGAGCAGCGCATCAACAATCCTGCGCACGCACGGATCCGCGACAACGCGCCCGTCCTCCCGTATTCCCCGGATGACCAGTCTCGACGCGATCTTTTGCGTAAAGACCTGCTGGACCAGTACGTCTTCCGCCTGAACCGTCACCCGGGGCGACGGGTCGATCTCGCCGTCGCCGCGGGCGCGGAGCCGGGCACCATCGCCCTGGACTTCCTCATCACCGAGAACAAGCCATGGCTGGCGTACTTCCAGGTTTCCAACACCGGCACCGAATCGACCTCCGAATGGCGTGAACGCTTCGGCTACATCAACAACCAGTTGACCGGCAACGACGACATCCTCAGCCTCGACTATGTCACCGCGGGCTTTGACAGCTCGCACGCGTTCGTCGGTTCGTACGACTTCCCGATCGTCGGCGACTGGTGGCGGCTCCGCCCGTTCGCAAGCTGGAGCATGTACGAAGCGTCCGATGTAGGCTTCGCGGGTGAGGAGTTCGAGGGCGAGAACTGGTCGCTGGGCGCCGAGACCACCGTCAACTTCTATCAGAACGCCGAGACGTTCATCGACTTCTTCGCCGGCGTCCGCTACGAGCGGGTCGAGGTCGCCAACAACGCCGTCGATATCGAGGGCCGCAATAACTTCCTGATCACCTCGCTGGGTCTGCGGTACGACCGCAGCACCGAGATCGCCTCGACCCGCGCCGAGGTGGGCTTTGAGTTCAACCTCCCGGATGTGGCCGACACCGACCCCGACGAGCTCGACGCCCTCGGCCGCCTCGACCCCGATGACAGCTGGCTCGCGATGCAGTGGGACTTCTCCCATTCTCTGTATCTTGAGCCGCTCCTCTTCCGCGACCGGTGGGAGAACACCGGACCCGGCGGAATGCCCACCCTCGCCCACGAGATGGTCTTCGCGTTCCGCGGCCAGTACACCTTCTCTGAATCCCGTCTCGTCCCCAACTACGAGCAGGTCGTCGGCGGTCTGTACACCGTCCGAGGCTACGACGAGTCCATTGTCGCCGGCGACACCGTTGTCGTCGCGAGCGCGGAGTACCGCTTCCACCTCCCCCAGGCCCTCGCCTATGACCCCAACCCGGGCGAGCTCTGGGGCAAGCCGTTCCGGTACCGCCCCCAGCAGCCCTATGGCCGCGCCGACTGGGACCTCATCCTCAAGGGCTTCTTCGACATCGGTCGAACAGTGAACAACGACCGCAAGAGCTTCGAGTCCGACGAGACGTTGATCGGCACCGGTGTCGGCATCGAGTTCCTCTACCGCCGCAACCTCACCCTCCGGCTCGACTGGGGCTTTGTGCTCGATGAGATCGAGGGCAGGGCCGAAGTGGGCGATAACCGCCTCCACTTCGTCGGGACCATCCTGTTCTGATTCCCGCGTGCGGAACCCGCACGCCGCGGCCATCGCATAGCCCTCCGGCGAGCGCCGCGAAGACCCGGGCCCTGTTGCCCGGCGACATCCCCCCGGGAGACCCGGGGATCGGGGGAGGGACGCAGGCAGCCCACGCAGGCAAGGACGCTCGCACGCCTTCGCACATCAGGAGATTCGGATGTTCACCCAAGCCCACGCTCGCCCCGTCAACCGCGGCGGAGTCATCGGCCTTTCGCTCGGACGCTTCGCCTTCATCGGCGCCGGCGTCGCCGCTGTCTTTGCCGGCACCACACTCGCAGGGCCCGAGGGCGCGAAGGTCGTTCGCGGCAACGCGAAGATCCACCAGAACGGGAACTTCACCCGTATCCGCGCTTCCGATGGCGCGATCATCAACTACAACTCCTTCAACGTCGGAGCGAACGAATCCGTCCGGTTCGTCCAGCCCTCGCGCGATGCACGCGTGCTCAACCGCATCTCCGGCGAGGCCCCCACGTTCATCAACGGCTCCATCCGCGCCAACGGCAACGTCTACTTTGTCAACCCCGCGGGCATCACCTTCGGCAACGGCGCGGTCGTCGATGTCGGCGGGCTCTACGCCGCCGCGGGCAATATCTCCAACCGCGACTTCATCAACAACGTCAACCGCTTCTCCGGCTTGAGCGGCTCTGTCGTCAACGAGGGCTCCATCAACGCCGATGGCGGCGTTGCCGCGCTGATCGGACGCGAAGTCGCCAACCGCGGCGTGATCGCCGCCGACAGCGGACTCGTCGCCATGGTTTCTGGCGAGGATGTCATCCTCCAGCAGCGCGGCTCCAACTTCTCGGTCAAGGTCGAGGGGCTCGCCCGCTCCGAATCGGCGCAGGTCCAGGGCGTCGGTGTCGAGAACACCGGCTCCGTCTCGGCCAAGCGCGGCCGCGCACTCATGGTCGCCGGCGACATGTACTCGCTCGCGATCAACAACTCAGGCTCCGTCCAGGCACGCAACACCACGATCGAGGGCCAGGGCAACGCCACCGTCAAGGTCGGCGGGACCATCGACGCACGCAACGCGGTCTCCGGCAATCGCGGCGGAACGGTCGATGTCACCGGCCACAGGGTCATTATCAGCGATGCCCGGATCGATGCCTCCGGCGCACACGGCGGCGGCACGGTCAACATCGGCGGCCGCCTCCAGGGCAACGGCGATCTCCGCACCGCCGATACCACGCTCGTCTCAACCGGTTCCGAGATCACCGCCGATGCGATCCGCCGCGGCGATGGCGGCCAGGTCGTCGTCTGGGCCGACAACCACACCGGCTTCTACGGCAAGGCCTCCGCCGATGGCGGCACGCAGTCGGGCAACGGCGGCTTCGTCGAGACCTCCGGCAAGGAAACTCTTGACATCCGCGGCGGCCGGGTCAGCGCCGCAGCGAAGTCCGAATCCGGCTCCGGCGGCACATGGCTGCTCGACCCGCGCAACGTCACGATCGACGCGGTTGCGACGTCCGGCGGCACGTTCGATGCGGGCGACCCCGACACCTTCACGCCCAACGCCGACGACGCGATCGTCGATGTGGCGGACATCGTGATGGCGCTCGAGGGCGGCACAAGCGTGCAGATCCTCACGGGCAACACCGGCGCGCAGGACGGCAACATCACCGTCGCCTCTGCGATCAACAAGACCGCGGGCGGCGATGCCACGCTCACCCTCCGCGCCGCCAATGACATCAATGTCAATGCGGACATCACGTCCAGCGCGGGAGAGCTGAACGTCGAACTCTTCGCCAACGATGCGACCAATGGCAACGACGACCTCGATGCGAACTCCGGCTCCGTCTCCATCGCCTCCGGCGTCACCATCGACACCTTCGGCGGCGATCTGACGGTTCGCGGCGAAGGATTCCTCGCCGATGCCATGTCCACAGTCGCGGCCGGCATGGGCACGGTCGATGTTGATGTCAATGGGAACGTGACCCTCGGCGCAGTGGCTTCGGACTGGCTCTTTGTCACGGCGGGCGGCACCTATCAGGGCTTGGGCGCGACAGGCCTGAACATCGCCTCCGGAGCTGACATCACAACGCTGGCGGGCGACCTCACGCTCGGCATCACCTCGGTCGGCGTCATCTTCGCAGCCGTGTCCAACGGCGGCGACATCTTTCAGACCGGCACCATAACCAATGCCGGCACATCGACCTTCGTCGCCATCAACGGAACCGGTGGGCAGATCACCCTCACCGATGCCATGAACACCCTCGGCGGCAATGTCGAAATGCGCTCCCGTCTCGCCGACAACTCCGACTTCGGAGACGGAGCCATTCAGCTCGTCTCCTCCGGGACCCTTAGCCTCATCGGTGCCCAGACCACCGGCGATCTCTCCCTCACCGCCGACGACATCGTCGTCAACGGCCCGGTCCGCGGCGATTCCAGCATCAGCATCTCGAATCTCAATCCCGGCGAGGCCATCTTCCTCGGCGGCTCGGGGATGGGCCTCTCCCTCTCCGCTGCTGAACTGGCGCAGTTCGATACCAATGGCACGCTCACGTTCGGCGGAGCCGATACCGGCTCCATCTTCATTGGCGATGACGGCGCGATCGACCTTTCCGGCATCGGCCTTACCCGGCTCACTCTCCGCGCCGGCGACATGACCTTCGCCGCGGAGATCACGCTCCCCGACAGCGCCACCGCCGCCCTCATCGCTGACACCGGTGGCATCGACGGCAGCGCGCCCGGCAACGACATCACCGTCGGCGGAGTGAACGGTTCGCTCGTCATCAATGCCGCGGGTGATGTCGATCTCGACACCGCCGTGGGCCGTGTCGCCGCCGATCTCTCCGCGGGCTCGCTCACGCTCCGCAACACCGGCAACCTCCGCATCGGCATGGTCGATGCGGTCAGCGGTATCACCGTCGCCGCGGGCGAGGATGTCGATATCACCGCCGATGGCGGCCTCACCGTCAACTTCGATGTCACCACATCCGGCGCCGGCTCCATCGCCCTCACCGCCGAGGGCGGCGACGACGGCCATCTCATCGTGAACGCCGCGGTCTCCGCGGCCGATGGTGACATTACGCTCAACGCCGACGACGACATCACTCTGAACGCCGGCGCGGCGATCGCTTCAACCACCGGCAATGTCACCTTGACCGCCGATTTCGACGACGCGACAACCGGAGGCCCGCTCGACGGCGGCAGCATCGCGACCGTCGCCGGCGCAACCGTCAACGCGGGCGCCGATGCCGTCCTCGGGGCGGGCGGCAACATCGCCCTGGTCACGGGCGCGTCGGCGATCGCCGGCGACTCCCTGCAGCTCACCGCGGGCGGCGATATCGACCTCGACGGCACCGCGACCGCGGCCTCGTTCCAGCTCGAAGCAGGCGACGACATCGATCTCCGCACCGATCTCGCCGCCACGGGCGCGGCGGGCGTCAGCATCATCGCCGGGGGCACGCTGACGGTCGATACGACCAACGCGATCACCTCGGCGGGCAACCCCATCTCGCTCACGATCGGCGGCCTCGGCCTCCTCGGGACCATCGATGCGGGCATGGGCAATGTCGCGATCGAGATCGCCGATACCGGCACCGTCGGTGTCGGTGATGCGGTCGGCGATCTGACCGTCTCCAACGCCGACATGGCCAAGATCACGGCCAGCCAGCTCAGCATCGGCGGCGCGAATGCGACCATGATCACCGTCGACGGCGTCACCGATGCCGCCACCACCAGCATCGACACCGTGCTCCTGGATGCCACCGGCAACGGGGCACGCGTCGTGTTCTCGGGAACCGAGTCGACCTTCAACGCGCTCACCGTCAATGCGGACGACGGCATCGATGTCGATGTGAGCATCCGCGCCGATGTCGGCGACATCACCCTCGACGGCGATGCCGACAACGCCGCTGATACCGACGATGCGATCAACATCGCCCTCGGCGCCCTGATCGCCACCACCCCCACCGGCGGCAACATCACCCTCTCCGCCGCCAACGGAGGCATCGTCGGCGAGGGCGCCATCACGCTCGATGCGAACCAGGACCTCATCGTCAACGACAGCATCTCCGCCCCGGGCATCGTCGCCCTCTTCTCCGGCGGCATGATGACCCTTGGCGGCGAGGTCACGGGCAACTCCATCCGGATCGAAAGCGACAACGGCGTCACGATCGGCCAGAACGTCACCAGCCAGACCGGTGATGTGCGCATCAACGCGGATGTTGACGACGACGGCATGGGCACTGCCGTGATCGATGCCGGCGCAACAGTGACGTCCAACAGCAACGGCATCGAGATCATCGCCGCCGACCTCCAGCTCGACGGATCGCTCGACGGCGGCACCGGCGACATCACCATCGCGCGATCCGCCGACGGCTCCTTTGGCCTGGGCTCCGCCGCGGGCGACATGCAGATTTCCGGCGATGAGCTCTCCCGCATCAGCGCCGAGACCCTCTTCCTGGGCAATCGCCGCGAGACCACCACCGCGGTCGACGGCGTCACCGCCGCCCACACCGCCAACATCCTGTCCGGCATCAATCTCCGCACCAACGATCTGGATATCACCGGCGGGTTCGAGCTGGCCAACGGCACCCTCACCATCGACCGCGTGACCGATGGCACCCTCGGGCTGGGCACCGCGACCGGCGACATGACCATCGACAACGATGAGCTTGGCCGCATCGTGGCCAACTCCCTCATCCTCGGCGGCGACACCATCGCCAACATCACCGTCTCCGGCGTCTCGGCCATGGCCTCCGATGGCATCGCCAGCGCGCTGACCCTGACTTCTCAGGACACCATTACCTTCTCGATGGGCGCTTCGACGTTCAACCTCCTTGTCGCTCAGGCTGATCAGCTCATTCGCGTCAACTCGAACATCACGACCGAAACCGGCGTGCTCACTCTCAACGGCGACTTTGACGGCGGCGGCTCAGGAACCAACGGTATCACGTTCTCCGCCAATCGCACCCTTACCTCCGCCGGGTTGCTTCAGCTTCAGGCCGGCAGCGGCGGCATGGTCGGCGCGGGCTCGCTCACGCTCAATGCGGCCGAAAACCTCCAGATCGCGGCCAACCTCACGACCAACGGCACCACGATTCTCAACGCCGACACAGACGGTGATGGAGGCGTTGCGACCATCGCCCTGGGCAGCACCGTCAACACCAACAGCTCCGCCCTCCGCATCACCGCCTCGGACCTGGCGCTCGAAGGCTCGCTCAACTCCGGCGCGGGCGAGACTCGCATCCTCCGTTCCAGCCTCGGCACGGTCGGCCTCGGCGCCGCCACCGGCCAGGACATGATCATCACCGGCGCGGAGCTGCAACGAATCATCGCCACGGGTCTGGTCATCGGCGGCGACAACACCTCACGCATCGTCGCCAATGGCGTCACCGCCGCCAACACCGCCTCCATCGCCGCCGGCGTCACGCTCAACGCCCTCGCGGACAACGCCCAGGTCGAGTTCACCGGCACCAACTCCGTCTTCGGCACGCTCGATGTGAACGCCGACAACGGGATCCTCGTCAACGCCCAGCTCACCACCAACATCGGCGACCTCACCTTCAACCCCGACGCCGATGACGCCGCCGACGGCAACGATTCGATCGTCCTCAACGACGATGTCGGCGCGGGTTCTCACGACGTCAACTTCGAAGGCAACACCCGAGTCGGTCAGAACGTCATCGTCTCCGGCAACGATGTCCGGTTCCGCGGCACGGTTCGCTCGCGAACCGCAACCGCCCGGAGCCTCACCGTCAACACCAACAACGCGGGCGTCACCCTCTTCGAGCGCGCCGTCGGAGGCGGCGACCGCCCCCTGGCCGCGCTCACTACCAACGCCGACGGCGTCACCCGCATCGGTGCCAACATCACGACCTCCGGCGGCACGATGACCTTCAACGACGCCGTGCGCCTCACCGCCGAGAACATCACCCTCACCGATACGGGCGGAACCGGCATCTTCTTCAACAACACCCTCGACGCGGCGATGGGTGTCACGCCCTCCCTGTCCTTCCGCTGGCTCAACAACAATCTCCCCGCCGACAACACCCTCCCGATCGTCAGCTTCGCCAACAACGTCGGTGCGCTCAACGCGCTGGAGAACATCTACTTCAACTTCAACCCCGGCGAAGGGATCGACGGCCGCGTCAATCCGCCGCGGATCGCCTCGATCATCGCCCGCCCGCGCAACTCGTCGGGAGCGATTGTCACCAACCCGGCCACGCCCTACTCGGTGCAGTTCAACACCACCGGCGAGTTCCGCATGGGGCAGAACGAGAAGCTCACCGTCGGCGGCGCGGTCACGATCAACGCCGCCACCGCCGTCCTGGGCGACATCACCGCGCTGGGCAACATCACCGTCAACGCCGGCAGCATCGAGCTCAACAGCCGCATCCCCGGCACGCTGCTCGCGCCCGACGGCTCGATCGGTCAGGACATGGGTCTGGACTTCGTCTCCGGCGGCGAGATGAACTTCTCCGTCACGCCCACCGTCAACGGCACGGGCCGCGTCGCGTTCTCAACGCCCGACGGCACCGGCGATGCCAACGGCAACCTCTCGACCTTCATTTTCCAGTCCTTCGGCGACCTGACGCCCGGCCTCATCACCCGCACCGTCAACAACAACATCATCACCCTCGACCTCCGCGCCGAGGGCCCGACCAACACCAACATCTCCGATGCCATCGCCGGGGCCATCCCGCGCGAGACCCGCTTCAGCGATGTCGGTGGCGACCCCGTCGTCGGCCAGGCCCAGATCGAGGAACTCCGCCAGCTGGGCATCATCCCCCGCACGCTTGACCTCCCCGAACTCCTGGCCCTGCTGGTCGGCTGGGGTCTGTACAACGACTACCCGACAGCGACCGACGGCGCGAGCACCTACTCCACCGCCGTCAACCGCCTCCCCGGGCCGGAGGTCACCGCCCTCCTTCGCGACTACGACCGCGTCTTCAACCGCGACCTCGTTGACGAGGACGGCCTCCCGGTCATCGATGAGAACGGCAAGGTCCGGCGCGTCTCCCGCGCATCAGAGATCCAGGACGCCCTCTACCAGAGTGTCCGCCGCTACCTCGCCGCCAACCCCGGCACCACCAGCATCGATGCCGCCCGCTTCCGCGAGTACATCGATACCTCGCCGGACGAAACCGTCAGCCGCGCCCACGTCGAGCAGCTCGCCGACTTCCTCAACCGCCTCGAGTACCTCGGCCTCACCACCCGCGAGCTCGCCCTGTCCAAGAACGTCCTGCTCGCCCCCGTCCGCCCCCGCGGCATCGCGACGATCCAGCAGTTCGAAGCCGTCATCCGCGGCTCGGAAATGGCCACAACCGGCAACTAATCCTGCCGTTCCATCCACCCTCCCCCAGGGGGGGGGCGCCGCCGCGGGGGGGGGGGGGGGGGGTT
>JAEYUO010000026.1 GCA_023432465.1 Planctomycetota bacterium
ATGCGAGGGCGCGGGATGGGGGTGCGGGGCAAGACAAAGACCCCTCACCTGTCGCTTCGCGACATCCTCTCCCCGTTTCAAAGCAAACGGGGAGAGGGGGCTTGAAACCAAAGACCCCTCACCTGTCCCCCGCTCGCTTCGCGACATCCTCTCCCCGCGGGGCGGGGAGAGGGGGGCGGATGCGCGGGCGCGGGGTGGGGGTGCGGGGCAAGACAAAGACCCCTCACCTGTCGCTGCGCGACATCCTCTCCCCGTTTCAAAGCAAACGGGGAGAGGGGGCTTGAAACCAAAGACCCCTCACCTGCCCCCCGCTCGCTGCGCGACATCCTCTCGCCGCGGGGCGGGGAGAGGGGGGGCGGATGCGCGGGCGCGGCGGCAGAAGATGTGGTAGTGTTGGGGGATGCAGGGGCGCAGGCGAGTGTGCTTGCTTGGGCGGGTCGGGGCATGGGTGCTTGCCGCGGCGAGTGTGGTGCTGGCGGCGCTGTATGTCCTGAGTGTGCCGTTCTATTCGGGGTCGAGTGTGGGCTCGCGGCTGAGCTGGCGGATGGAGCACGGGCGGTTGAAGGTGGAGTGCAGGCCGGCGGGGCGGAACCCGGAGAGCTTCTACATCGCGGGCAACAGCGAGGGGTTGAAGTTTGCGCCGGACTGGCATGTGTACAGCGCGGGGGACTGGTTCTTCAACGTGCCGCTGTGGGTGCCGCTGGGGGCGTGCATGCTGGGGAGCGCGGGGCTGTTCCTTGTGACGCGGCGACGGCGGAAGCCGGGGGTGTGCGGGAAGTGCGGGTATGACCTGAGGGGGTTGGCGACGGGGGCGAAGTGCCCGGAGTGTGGGGAGGGGAAGGAAAATGGCAAATAGCAAATGGACAAATGGCAAATGAAGAGGCGGAAGGGGAAGGGGCAGGGGAGCGAGGCGGTGAGGGGGCGAGGGGGCAGAAGTCAGGGGTGCTGGGTAACATTCGGGCATGAGCACTGCCACACCCACTGCGCCGTCGATGAAGAGCCCTGTGACCAATGCGACTTCGGGCCGCATTTTCAACTTCTCCGCCGGGCCGGGGTGCCTGCCGGAGGAGGTGATCAAGCAGGCCCAGGGGGACCTGTGGAACATTGACGGTTCGGGCATCGGCATCATGGAGCACAGCCACCGCGGCAAGGTGTTCGACAAGGTGCTCGCCGAAGCGGAGGAGAACTGCCGGAAGATCGGGAACATCCCCGCAAACTACAAGGTGCTGTTCCTGACGGGCGGGGCGACGAGCCAGAACTTCATGATCCCCGCGAACCTGCTGCCGGATGACGGCGTGGCGGGGTATCTGACGACGGGGTATTGGGCGGAGAAGACGTGGGAGGAGTCGAAGGTCTATTCGAGCAAGTGCTTTGAGGCGTGGGACGGCCGCGGATGCAAGCACGACCACTGCCCGAGCGATGCGGAGATCACGTATCCGGCGGGCGTGAAGCCGGCGTACGTGCATATGTGCTCGAACAACACGATCTACGGGACGCAGTGGCGGAACGCGGATGGGAGCTTCCGGTACCCCAAGGTGCCGGATGGGTCGCCGCTGATCTGCGACATGTCGAGCGACATGTACAGCCGCCCGATCGACTTCACCAAGTTCGGGATGGTGTATGGCGGGGCGCAGAAGAACGTGGGGATCGCGGGGACGACGTTCTGCATCATCCGCGAGGACCTGCTGAAGCCGGTGCGGAAGCTGCCGCTGATGCTGAAGTATGAGACGCACGCGAAGGACGGGAGCCGGCACAACACGCCGCCGGCGTTTGCGATCTACATCAGCGGGCTGGTGTTCAAGTGGATCCTGTCGCAGGGGGGCGTGGCGAAGATGCTCAAGCACAACGAGGACAAGGCGAAGATCATTTACGATGTGCTGGATTCGTCGAAGTTCTACAAGGGGCATGCGCAGCCGGGGAGCCGGTCGGCGATGAACCTGACGTTCCGCACGCCGAGCGAGGCTCTGGATGACCTGTTCGTCAAGGAGGCGTTCAAGCAGGGGATGGACCAGCTCAAGGGTCACCGCTCGACGGGCGGGATGCGGGCGAGCATCTATAACGCGTTCCCGGTGGCGGGGTGCAAGGCTTTGGCGGACTTCATGCGGGAGTTTGAGAAGAAGAACGGGTAAGGGAGGATGTCGGAAGCGGGATGTCGGATGTCGGATGTGGAGAAGAGCATCCGGTGTCAGGCGCTCTCAGCGAATCGCCGTCGAAGAGTGAATCTAGAGGGAGCGGCCGGAAGGGCTGCTCCCTCTTTTGTTGCGCGGCGGGGGTGATCCCGGGGCGGTGATTTCTGCTACTATCGCCGCATGCACGTGCTCCTGGATGGCGAAGAGATCCGGATCGAGAAGCCGACGATTGCGGCCGCGCTTGAGGCCGCGAAGCGTGAGGCGGAGAAGCGCAAACGTGTGGTGATCGAGGCGTCGATGGACGGCTCGCCGATCGCGGATGCGTGGCTGGAGTGTCCGCCGCCGGAGCCCCGGCCCGGGGCGGAGGTGCGTTTTGTTTCGGCGGACCCGCTGTCGCTGGTGCGGGTGACGTTTCTGGAGATCGCCGAGGAGCTCAAGGGGGCGATCGGGCACCAGGAGGCCGCGGCAGCGGCGGTGCAGAAGGGGAAGCTTGAGGAGGCGATGCCGCGGGTTTCGGCGGCGCTGGGAGTGTGGCAGAATGTGCGGGAGGGTGTGATCAACGGGGCGACGCTGCTGGGGATGGACCTTGGAACGATGCACGCGCCGGCGGCGGGAGCGGAGCCGGGGCGGACTGTGGGGCAGGACATCGAGGGACTGGCCAAGGCGCTGACGGAGTTGAAGCGGGCGATCGGGGCATCGGACTGGCCGGGGGTTGCGGATGTGCTGGCGTATGACCTTGGGGATCAGGCCAAGCGGTGGCAGGTGGTGATGAACTCGCTGGCCGATGAGGTCGGGCGTCGCACCATGCAGGGCACCTGAACGAACACACTGACGGGAGCGCATCGTGCCGCCGGGGCAGAGCAAGGTCGCACACAAGCTCGATGTGATGATGGAACAGGCCAGCGAAGCGCTGGTCCGGCGGCGGTACTTCGAGTGCGAGCGGCTGAGCGCGGAGGCGTTGCGGCGGGCGATCGGGGCTCTGGACTTTGACCGGATCGCGCGGATCGTGCTGCCGTTGCAGGAAGCGCGGCGGCAGATCCGGGACTTGGCGGTGGACTCGGGCCGAATCGTCGAAGTCAACGGGGCGTTGCCGTCGGAGGGCGAACTCAAGCCGGGGATGTATCTGCTCAGCCCGCCGCGGGTCGGGGTGGATGGGCGGCTGCTGCGCGAGATGGCGCTGAAGGCGGAGGTTCCGGTGATGGTGCTGGTTCGCGAGCCGCTGACCCGAACGGGGATGTGGCCGATTGTGGCGGTAGGTCCGGTGACGGTGCGGACACAGATTCAACCGCCTGCGCCGGCGCGGGCGGCGAGCAAGTCGAAGGCGCGGCCGGGCGGGAAGGCTTCGGGGAAGAAGGCCGCGGCGGAAGCGGGCGGTGCTGCGCCGAAGGTCACTGCGAAGTGGATGCTGCTGGCGAGTGAGACGCTGGGGGATGCGGCGATCGCGTCGCTTGCGCCGGGGCTGGGGACGATTCAGCGGGTGCTGGCGGTCGCCGAGCGGCTGGAGGCGGTGCCGGACCACGAGAAGCTGCACCAGCGTCTGGAAGAGGCCGCGAGAGAGGCGGCGAGGATTCCGCCGAAGAAGCGGGCGGTTCCGCGGCCGGAGGTCCCGCTCGACGGCGAGGGATGATCGGACGCGGGGGGGGCTGACGGAAGGGGCAGTCGGCAGGGTTGTCTCGCGATCTGGCGGGGGATTGGCGGCTGCCTGCAACTGGCGGGGGGTGCGGGGCGTACCGCCGGTACACGAACAGGAGTCTTGTATGCGATATTCGCCGGTCTTTGTCGCCGCGATTGCGGCGTTGCCTGGTTTTGCGCTCTCGCAGTGGAGCCCTGACCCCGCGGTCAATCTGGCGATCGCGGACCGGAACGGGGAGCAGACGCAGGCGAAGATCAAGCCGACAGCCGATGGCGGGTGCGTGATCGCGTGGTTTGACAACAGCGCGGGCGGGTATGACGTGTATGTGCAGCGGCTGGATGCGCAGGGCAACGAGCTTTGGGCGCACAACGGGGTGCTGGTTCGGGACCGGGGCGTGTCGAGCACGCAGGACTATGACCTTGAGGTGGATGGAGCGGGGAACGCGCTGGTGGTGTTCAACGATGACATCAATGGCAATGCGCCGATCACCGCGCAGCTGATCTCGCCCGCGGGTGCGCTGCTGTGGGGCGCTGACGGCGTGCAGGTGAGCGGGGCGCAGGCGGGGTTCAAGGGACCGCCGCAGGCGACGGTCTTGAGCGATGGCACGTTCGCGGTGGTGTGGTCGAACGGATCGCCGAGTGCGCTGCACGTGCAGAAGCTGGATCTGGCGGGGGCGAGCATCTGGCCGGTGCCGGTGGTGCTGAGCGAGGCGAGCAGGACGCTCAACACGTGCGACATTCAAGCGGCGGAGGCGGGGAGCATGATCGTCTCGTGGGTGCGGTGCGGAGGGACGAACTGCATCACCAGCGCGAAGCACCTGTACGCACAGAAGCTGAGCGCGGCGGGGGCGGCGATGTGGGACCGCGATCCCGGCACCCCGATGTCGATGGATCCGGTGATCGTGTTTGACGGCTCGTCGCTCCAGAACGGGTACTTCCCGACGTTTGCGCCGGATGGCGCGGGCGGGGCGGTGTTTGCGTGGTATGAGACGGGCGGGAACCGGGATGCGTTCGTGCAGCGGGTTGATGCGGCGGGGCAGGAGACGTTCGGGCACAACGGCGTGTCGGTCTCGACTCAGGCGAACCGGCTGCAACTGGGCGCCTCGCTGTCGTTCGATGCGGCGACGGGGGATGCGTATGTGGCGTGGGTGGAGTCGAACAGCGTGCAGAGCCAGTGGGCTTTGTATGCCCAGAAGATCACCGAGGAGGGTGTACGCGGGTGGGGCGACAACGGTGTCGAACTGCTGGGGCTGAGCGGTGTGCAGGGTTCGTTCACGGCGGCCTTGGCGCGCGCGGGCGGCGGGGTGGATGTGTTCGGGTTTGCGAACTGCTGCGGGAACGCTGGGGTGGTGCACGGGTTCGCGCTCGATGCCGATGGCCTGCCATTGTGGGCCGGCCAGCCGATTGATGTGTGCTCGGTGGCGAGCTCGAAGTCACGCCTTGCGGCAACGCGAGCGACAGATGGGGGTGCGCTGCTGGCATGGGGGGACAACCGGGTGGATGCGAACAACATCTACGCGCAGCGGGTGAACCCGGACGGCTCGCTCGGCGGCCCGGCGGAGGAGGAGTGCGTCGCGGACTTTGACGGGAACGGCTCGGTGCAGGTGCCGGATATCTTCGCGTTCCTCGCGGCGTGGTTCGGGCAGGATTTGAGCGCGGACATCAACAATGACAGCGTGGTGTCGGTGCCGGATATCTTCGCGTATTTGGCGCTGTGGTTTGCGGGTTGCCCGTAAGCCCCCCGGCAGGAACCGATACACTGCATGAATGAAGGCTGTTGTTCAGCGCGTCTCTTCGGCATCGCTCACTGTTGACGGGCGAGAGGTCGCCGCGATCGCGCCGCCGGGCGGGATCGTCGCGCTGGTGGGTCTGGAGGTGCGCGACACGGGGGAGGATCGGCGGTGGCTGGCGGACAAGTTGGTGAACCTGCGCATCTTCCCTGATGCGCAGGGGAAGATGAACCTGTCGGTGCTGGATGTCGGCGGGACGGTGATGCTGGTGCCGAACTTCACGGTGGCGGGTGATGCGGGGAAGGGACGGCGGCCCTCGTTTGATAACGCGATGCGGCCGCCTCGGGCGGAGGAGGAGTTCGCGCTGCTGTGCGCGGCGGTTCGGGCTCTGTGCCCGCGGGTGTGCGAGGGTGTCTTCGGGGCGCACATGCACGTGTCGCTGGTCAATGACGGGCCGATAACGATCCTGCTGGAGTCGCCGCGGGCCGCGGATGCGGGATGATCCCGGGGTGGTTGGCGGGCGTGTTCAGCGGCGGGAGCGGACGGTCGATTCTGAGAGATCGGCATGGGTATGTCGTCCCTCGCACCATTCGTTCCTGCGGCCAGCCATCATGAACAACCCTCGCACCGCCAAAGTGTCTTCCTCGAAGGAAGACGTGTCGACGCTCCGCCTCTCGCCAATGGAGGTCGAGCGGCTCAAGCGTGATCTTGATGCATCGACGCCGGGGGGCGCGGCAGCGCAACGGACATTCAAGCGGTGGCCGTTTGAGTCGAGGCCGGTGCGGGTGGAGATTCAGCATCCGGGCGGGGCGGCGACGGTGCTGAACTATGTGCCGCGGAACATCTCTCGCGAGGGCCTGGGGCTTCTGCACAGCTCGTTTGTGTACACGGGGACGCGGTGCACGGTGTTCCTGCCTCACCCGACTCGTGGGCTCGTGTCGATCGGCGGCACGGTGGTGCGGTGCCGGCACTTCCGCGGGAAGGTGCACGAGCTGGGCATCCGGTTTGATCAACCGATCGATGTTCGCGACTTCCTCGGTCTGGATGGGACGGAGGGGTGCTACATGCTTGAGAACGTCTCGCCGGAGTCGCTGTCGGGCGGCGTGCTGTTGATCGAGCCGGGGGAGATGGACCGCGCGCTGATCCGGCAGCACCTGAAGGACACGAACCTGACGGTGACGGCGGTGGGTAGCGCCAAGGAGGGGATTGAGCGCGCACGCGAGGGGTATGACGTGATCCTGTGCTCGCTGCAGCTTCCGGATGGAGACGGTCTGGAAGTGCTTTCCAAGATCCGCGAGGCGGGGGTTCAGACCCCGTTCCTGCTGCTGTGCACTTCGGCGGGCGCGGAGCCCGTGCGGAATCGGATGCGGGAGGTCCAGCCCGAGGGCGTGGTGTGCAAGCCGGTGCCCGCCCAGACGCTGCTGTCGGCGATCGGCGAGTTCCTGCTGGTACGCGTGAAGGACCTTGGGGGAGGCGGGGCGGCGATTCTCTCGACGCTCTCGCCTCGGGACCCCCTGGCGGCGCACGTGCCGGAGTATCTCAAGGAGCTTGAGCAGCTTGCCAAGCGGATGGATGCCGCGATGAGCAAGGGCGACCTTGCGGAGTGCACGCGGCTGGTGTTCCAGGTGCGGGGTTCTGCGCCGACGTTCGGGTTCAACGCGCTGGCGGAGACCGCTGCGCAGACGCACGGGACTTTGCAGTCCACGCAGAGCCTTGCGGAGTCGTCGGCGGCGGTTCGAAAGCTCGTGGGGATGTGCTACCGGGCGCAGGTTCGCCGCGCGGCGGCGTGAGCCGATCGGCGAGAGTCAGCGGCCGCGAAACTCGCCGGGGACCGGCCCGAAGTCCGCGCGGATGATGGAGCGGATTCCGCCGCGGCCGCGCCAGTTGGTCTCGACTTGCAGCCAAACCGGCCTGAGGAGCCTGACGAGATCGTCGCGGATGGTTCCGGTGACGGCCTCGTAGAAGATGCCCTCGTTGCGAAATGACTGGTAGTAGAGCTTCAGGCTCTTGAGCTCGACGCACCCCCCACTCTTTGCTTCGGTGGCGGGCTCGTAGCGGAGGGTGACGGTGCCGAAGTCCGGGTGGCCGGTCTTGGGACACTGCGATGTGAACTCCTCACCGATGTGTTCGATGACGATCGGTCCGGAGCTTGGGGGCGTGGGGAAGGTCTCGAGGAGCTTGACATCGGGCATCGAGCGGGCTCCGTCAGCGGCCGTATCGGGAGAGCAGATCGATGATCTGCGGCTGGTCGCGGTTGAGCTGGAGGGATCGGCGGAGCGCGGTGAGGCCGTCCTCGCGGGCGGTGTTGTCGGCGCGGCCGGACCAGATCCATGCGTTGAGGAGGCAGACGCCCTTGCCGTTGAGCGCGGGGAAGTAGTCGCCATCGATGGCGAGCGCGCTGTCGAAGGCGGCACGCGCTTCGTCGTACTTGCCCATCTTGAATCGGGCAAAGCCGAGGCGCTCCCAACTGGCGGCGGAGGGCTGGGCGCGGTTGACCTGCTCCAGGGCGTTGACCATTTCCTCGAACCGGTCGAGCTTGCCGAGACTCTCGGCGAGGTTCATGAGGAGCGCGGGGGTGAGCTCCATGAGCTCGGCGGCCTGCTGATACTCCTGCACCGCGCCGCGGTGGTCGCCCATGGCGGCGTAGACCGCGCCGAGATTGAAGCGGGCGGGGCCGTCACGGGGCATGAGTTCGACAGCGCGACGGGCGTAGGGCAGGGCAAGGTTGTTCTCATCGAGCTGGTAGTACGCGGTGGCGAGGTTCAGGTTGGCCTTGAAGTCATCGGGCTTGACGGCAAGTGCACGGAGATAGGCCTGGATGGCATCTGTCACGCGCTCCAGCAGGTGGAGCATGAGGCCGTGGTAGTACTGCGCATCGAAGTTGCGCGGCTGGATCCTGGCCGCGTTGCCATAGGACTCTTCGGCCCGGCCGTAGTCGCCGCGGGTGCGGTAGATGTCGGCGATGCCCATGTGCGCGGAGGTAAGCCGGGGATTGACTTCGATGGCGCGGGCAAACGCGGCGAGGGCGCGGTCGGTATCGCCATCGCGGACAGCGGTCTCACCGGCGATGAGATAGACCTCGGCGGTGCTGCGGGTGGGCGCGGGGCGCTCCGTGCGGACGGGCTCGCGGCCCGGGACCTGGGCGCATCCGGAGAGCGCAAGGACGAGGGCACAGCAGAGCAAAAGGAACGAGAGAGCGGACGGTCCTTGGATCGGCGATCTGGGCATCGGCATCCTCTGAAAGCGGCCGCGGCGGCCGTGCCGCGGTTTGGGGTGGGTCAGGGGGCTTGGAGCATACACCAACCTCAGGACGCACGCGCACGGCGAGGGGTTCGTGGACGGGCGGGCTTGGGCGCCTTGCCGATCAGAAAGGACCGGAGACGGCGGAGATTGAGGGTATCGAAGGGTGTTCCGGCATCGTTTTCGCCCTTTGGAGTTTCCATGATCATCGGCTTGCCCGCGAACTGGGGGTGATTGACGACGGCCTTGAAGCCGGCGGGGCCGATGGTGCCCTTGGCGATGTGCTCGTGGAGGTCTCGCCGGCTGGCGGCGGGGGCCTTGGAGTCGTTGAGGTGCAGGACGCGGATGTTGTCCATGCCGCAGGCAGCGGCGAGGGCATCGAGCGCGGCGGCGGCCCCGGAGTCGGTCGAGAGGTCGTAGCCCGCGGCGTGGGCGTGGCAGGTGTCGATGCAGTAGCCGATGCGGGCAGGCTGGCCGGTGGCATCGATGATGCGGGCGCGGAGGGAGGCGAGTTCATCGAAGGGCGCGCCGAGGTTGGAGCCGCTGCCGACGGTGTTCTCCAGGCAACTGACGGTGCGGAAACCCGCGGTGCGTTTGAAGACCTCGCGATAGGCGGCAGCGATACGGGCAAGGCCCTCGGCACGGGTGGAGGTGGTAAACGCGCCGGGGTGGTGGACGAGGAAGTCGATGCCGAGGGCTTCGCAGCGTTCGAGCTCGACGGTCATGAGGTCGATCGACTTGTGCCAGAGCTCATCGTCGGGAGAAGCGAGATTGATGAGATAGGAGGCGTGGGAGACGGTGCGGCCGTCGGCCCAGCCCATTTCGGCGATGCGGGCGCGCCACGCGCGGACCTCGTCATCGGCCAGCGGGCGGACCTTCCACTGCTGCTGGTTCTTGGTGAAGACCTGCACGCAGTCGAGGCCGAGCTTTGCGGCCTCGTCGAGCGCGTTGACCATCCCGCCGGCGATGGAGAGGTGGGATCCGAAGAGGGGCATGAGGCGGAACACTAGGGGCCGGACTTGCCCTTTGCTCGCGGTTGTGCTTTCCTGTAGGCGTGATGCGACTCCCAGCACGAGTTCTGGTGTTCTTGGCGCTGCTTCTGTCGGCGGGCGGCTGCACGGCCCCATCGCCGCAGATGCGGAACGTGATGGTCGAGTATCGGTTCGAGAACGTCCGCGAGGCGCCGGGATCGAGCGAGTGGGAGAGGATCAAGGGGGTCTTGTCACGCTCGGTGAAGACCGTTGATGGGGAGGTGGTGCGGGAGCGGAAGGTCGGGGACACGAGCATCCGGACGTATCGGGCACGGCTGGTCCTGGCGGACTTGGGGAAGCTGGAGGCGATCCACGCGGATCTTGAGGCTCTGCGGCTGTCGCCACGGGCAGGGGAGCGGCTGGACTTCCGGTTCGACGGGTTGACGGCGGCGTACCGGTCGAGCTTCGTCACGGCGGGAGTCTCGACGGTGGTGAGCGGGTTTACGGTTGAGGGGAACAAGGTCCGGCTGTTCGTGCTGCCGAAGGGTGAGGCGATCAGCACGAACACGGTGCGACCGGGGATGTGGTCTGCTCGGCTGGAGGGCGTGCCGGCAGATCGATGGGTGTATGGCGTGTCGGAGGATCCTCGGGGGTCCCTGCCGCGGCGGTACTTCCGGGTGAATGTGACGACGCTGCAGACTGAGAATCTGGATGAGGGGTCGTTTGAGCGGTGGTATGGTGGCGGGGTCAAATAGTTTTGGATTTTGGCTTTTGGAATGCGGAATACGGAGTGCCTAGGCAGGAAGATTGAGGACGGATCGCGTAGTCAAGCAGGAATGAGGGTCGAATGACAACGGCGAGTCCCAGGGTTGCAGTCATCACGGGGGCGAGTTCGGGGATCGGGGAGGCGGTCGCTGCGGAGCTCGCCGGGCAAGGGTGCCTGCTGGTGCTCAATGCGCGGCGTGTGGAGAAGCTGGAGGCGGTGGCGTTTCGGCTCGAGAAGCGGCCGACCCGGTCATCGCCGCCGACGGTGGTGTGCGTGCCGGGGGATGCGTCCGAGCAGCGCGTGATTGACGCGATGTTCGATGCGGCGGAGAGGCACTTTCAACGCGCAGCGGATGTGGTGGTGGTGAACGCGGGGCGAGGGTTGGCGGGATCGCTGACGACCTCTGATGAGTCGCAGTGGGAAGAGGTGCTGCGGACGAACTATCTCGGGGCGGCGAGGCTGATGCGGACGGCGGCGGACCGGCTGCTGCAGGCGCTGTCGAGCAATCCGGAGGGGGAGGCGGGCCTGAGCGGGGAGTGGCTGAACCGGCCGCGGGATATCGTGGCGATCGGTTCGAGCGTGGGCCGGAACATTTCGCCGTTTTCGTCGATGTATGGCTCGACGAAGTTCGCGGTTCACGCGCTCGCGGAGGCTCTGCGGCGGGAGATCGGGCCGAAGGGAGTCCGTGTGACGACGATCGAGCCGGCGATCGTGGCGAGCGAGTTTCAGGCGGTGGCGGGGTATGACGCGACGACGTTCGGCTCGTTCATGAACAAGATCGGCCCGGTGCTGCGGCCGGCGGATGTGGCGCGGACGATCGGCTTTGTGGTCAGCCAGCCGGCGCACGTGCACCTGAACAATGTGGCGATCCGGCCCACGAGACAGGACTACCCATGAGCGACTGGATCCGCAGATTGCAGACCAAGAGGCTGTTCAACGCCGCGAAGTACGGCGGTGAGGAGTACGCGCGGGACGCCATCCGGCTGGGCGCGGATGCGCGGCACATCAGCCGGAAGAACCGGCGGACCGCGCTGATCATGTCGTGCGGGGGGATGATGCCGTCGCTGCTGATCGTGCAGGAGCTGATCGCGGCGGGGGTGGATGTCGGCGTGCAGGATGTCACCGGGCGGACCGCGCTCGATTGGGCACGGGTGCGGCTGACGGAGATGGGGCCGTGGACCCCGGAGGAACTGCCGACGAGATCGAAGTCGCTCGATGAGTTCGGGAACGTGGTGCTGCAGGACTTCGAGGAGGAGCACTTCGCGGAGTTGCGGGCCGAGCGGCCCGAGATGGCCGAGGAGTTCATCGCGGGATACATGGAAGCGCGGAAGGAGGCGGCGTTGTCGCAATACAACCCGCGGGCGGAGTATGAGGCGGTGATCCCGGTGCTGGAGCGGGCGATGGAGGCGGCGGGGAAGACCGCGTGAGGGGTCAGTTCTTCACCGGCTCGCGGAAGCTGTTGACGATGTTGAGCGCCATCGGGGAGAGCATGCAGCCGAAAATGTACGGCAACAGCAACGCGAACTGCCCCATGCTCATCAAGGGGATCGAGAGAAGCATGAGCAGGGACATGGCGGCGAGGTACGCGGCCATGATCCACCGCGGCGGGCCCTCCGCGGCCAGGCCCGCCATTGCGAGGGGCACGATCAACAGTGCGGCGAGCACACCGACAGCGGAGAAGACCGCGGCATCGGTGATCAGCCACGCCGCCCCGAGCAGCGAACAGATGCCGATCCACGCGCCGAGGCCCCACGCCCACCAGAGCTGATGCCTGCGGAGTGATGCGCGGCCGAAACGGTTGAGACTCAGCGCGAGGTTGAACAGCGGCACGGTGATCCACGTCAGGACGACGAAGATGAAGTAGGCGATGGTAATCGGCCAGACGAACGGGGCGATGGCGGGGTAGCTTGCGCCGAGCGACCGGAGGACGTTGTTCCCGATGACGCCGCCGAGGATGATCATCCAGGCGATGCGCCCGGGGATCCGGGCCATGAACAGAAAGTACGTCAGCATGCCCCGATAGATGAAGTACCGGGCCTTGAGGGCTTCGACGAGTCCTTCGCGGGCGTTGTCGATGGTGGGATCGAGGCGTAATGCTTCGCGGAAGTGGTCGAGCGCCTTGGCGGCATCGGCCTTGGTGCCGCGGTGCAGGAGCGTCCAGCCCATGGTGTTGTGGGTCGCGGCGTTGTCGGGGTCGCGGGAGAGCGTGCCGTCGATGGCGAAGGCGGCTTCCTTGGAGCGGCCCAGGCCGACCAGCGCCATCGCGCGTGTGTTCAGGCAGACCGGGTCGTCGGGGGAAATGGCCAGGCCTCGATCGGAAGCGCTGAGAGCCTCCTTGTACTTCTTCTCGATTGCCAGGGTCGCGGCAAGGATCCCCCAGTTGCGGACCTCATCGGGGTCGAGGCCGACGGCCTCCCATGCGGCCTCGATGGCCTCACGGGTCATGTTGCGTCGCATGAGCACCGATGCGAGCGCGTAGTGCATGAAGCTGTCGGCGGGTTCGAGGCCAACAGCGTGACGGGCCTCGGAGGTGGCCTCGGTGTGCGCCTCGCGGTTGCTGAGGCACAGCGCGAGGCACGCGTGGGCGGTGGCGAGGTTGGGGTCCTCGGCGAGCGCGAGGCGGAACTGCCTCTCGGCGAGGTCGTAGCGCCCCTGATCAAAGAGCAGTGTCGCGGCGCGGAAGGCGTGGCTCTCGCTGATCATTTGAGCTTCAGGTGGGTAAGGATCGGGTCGTACAGACCGCTCTGGTTGGCGTAGAGTGCGTGGTTGCGGGCGGAGGAGAACCACTCCTTGCAGGTGGGGCGGAGGGTGCCCGCAGCGGCGAGCAGGTCGCGCGTGGTGATCGCCCTCACCTGGCCATCGCCCTTCGCGCCCAGCGCCTCGCGCAGCTTGGCCTCGATCGCGACATCGACCATGGCCTTGAGGTCCGCGCCGCTGAAGTCGGCGGTTTTCTTCGCGATGGCATCGGCATCGATGGTGTCGGCGGGCTTGCCGGTCATGAGCAGGCGGACGATCTCGGCACGCGCGGTGTGATCCGGCGGGGGGACAAAGACGATGCGGTCGAATCGGCCGGGGCGCCGGAAGGCGGGGTCGATGTGCCATGGCGCGTTGGTCGCGGCGAGCACGAGAACGCCCTCGTTCCCCGGGCCGAGGCCGTCAAGCTCTGAGAGGAATTGGTTGACAAGCTGCCTGCCCGCGCTGTGCCGCATATCGGTTCGGCTCGCGCCGAGGGCATCGACCTCATCGAAGAAGAGCACGCAGGGCTTGTGGTCGCGGGCCTGGTCGAACAGGCTCCGCAGGTTCTTCTCGCTCTCGCCCATCCACATGGCGAGGACATCGGAGATGCCGACGGAGATGAAGCGGGCCTTGACCTCGCCGGCGGTTGCGCGGGCGAGGTGGGTCTTGCCACAGCCGGGCGGGCCGTACATGAGAATGCCGCCGCCGATGGGCTTGCCGTACGAGCGATAGAGCTCGGGCTTGAGAAGCGGATAGATGATCTTGAGGCGGATCTCTTCCTTGACGGCTTCCATGCCGCCGACATCCTTGAACGAGACGGTGGGCCGCTCGAGTGGGACAAGATCATTCGGCGATGCGCCCTCGGGGTCGGGTTCGCCGGTGCGGCCTTCGATGCGCATGCGGGACGGCCCGGCCGCGCCCTCCGCCCCCCCACTCCCCGCGGCGACGCCAAGCTCGTCGGCGAGCGAGCTGTCGGCGAGGGACGGGTCGCGATCGATGGCGAGCTTGTACTGGTACGCGGCGCGTTCGCGGTCGTTGCGCCCGCCGGAGCGGAGCAAAGCGCGGGCGTAGAGGATCCGCACGGCCGGAGCGGGGTCGCCCGCGGCGAGGTCTTCGAGCACAACCAGGGCCTTGCTGGTCTCCCCCTTCTGGAAGTAGACACGCGCGAGGGAAGCCTTGATGCCCGCCTCTCGCGGCCACCGCGCGACCGCTTCGCGCAGCTCGCGCTCCGCCTCATCGGTGCGGCCGAAGCCAAGGAGCGTGTCGGCGAGGACCTGCCGCAGCGGGATGTTGTCCGGAGAGGCGGCAAGGGCAGCCCGAAGGCCGGCGAGGGTTTCGTCTGGAGTGGGCATGTGGTCAGGACTCCGGGAGGGCTTCCTGCTGGGGGGCAGGGGTGAGGAAGTCTAACGTCTGGGCACGCCGCGCGTGAACGCGGCGGATGGCTCTTACCAAGAACGGCTCCATGGCCCTGTTCCCCTTCAAGCTCCTCTCGCCGGTCCCGGATGGGCGGACCATTCCGCGGGAGTTTGTGCAGCAGTTCAAGGCCGAGCACCTGCACCGACTGAGGCAACGGGTCTTCTGGTACTGCGTGGCCGTGCTGGGGCTGCTGGTGCTGAGCATCACCCGCATTGGGCTCGACCTCACTTTGCCGCCCGAAGCGCGTGAGCACATGGGCTACATCGCGCTGCGAATCATCGCCGCGACCGCGCTGCTTGTGTCGTACATCTCGGTCACCCTCTACATCCTGCCGGCGCACAGGGGCCGCGAGCAGATCATCAAGGCGTACAGCCTGCTGATCATCACCACGACGCTGGTGCTGACATTGGCGATGCCCCGCGTCGATAACGGCCGGTTTGTCGCGGGGGCGGAGCCCAACGAGTTTGGGATGGCGGCGGTGGCGCAGCAGGGCGTGACGCTGTTCTTCATTCTGCTGCTGCACCTGATCGCGAGTTTGCTGGTGGAACTCTCGCCGCGGCACGGATTGCGGATCTATGTGCCCATGCTGGTCATCTATGCGGCGGGGCTGTTGATCGACCCGTACCTGTCGGCGGGGGCGAAGATCCGCTTTGCGGTGATCGCCCCGTTGCTGGGGCTGCCGGGGCTGCTGTGGAGCCTGTGGCGACACCGGGCGTTCACGGATCGGTTCGTCAACAACGCGATGGCGATGCGCTATGCACAGGTCTCCAGAGAACTGAACGAGGCGAGACGCGTGCACGAGGCGATGTTGCCGCCCCCGGTAACAAGCGGCGGGGTGCGCGTGCGCTATCGATACGAGCCGATGCTGGACATCGGCGGGGACTTTCTGTACATCCACCCGTTGACCGCGCCGCGTGCACCCACCGAGCAACCGATCAGCGTCGTCGTGATCGATGTCACGGGCCACGGCTTTCCGGCCGCGCTGGCCGTGAACCGGCTGTATGTCGAGCTGACCCGGGCATTTGTTTCCAGCGATGACCCATCGCCTGCACACGTGATCGCGGAGCTGAACCGGGCAATGGCCGGAGGGCTCATGCCCTCGGGGATCTTCGCAACGGCGATCGCGCTGCGCGTGCGCGAGCTCGATGGGGGCCGCGTGCTGGAGTGGTGCGGCGCGGGGCATCCGGAGGCGATTCTTCGGAAGGCGGATGGCACAATTGGGCGACTGGCATCCACTTCACCGATGCTGGGCGTGCTGGAGGCTGAGGGCTTTGAGAGCATCAACGCGTCGATCGCTGTCGGACCGGGCGACCGGGTGGTCGCGTACACCGACGGAGTGCTGGAAGCACGCGGGGCGAGCGGAGCAGACTTTGGAATGCCGCGGATCGAGGAAGCGATCGCCGGGGCCGGGCCGGTGCGTGCGGATGGGGCGGAGGTTGAGCTTGGCAGCACGCTCTTTGAGGCGGTGACAGTGTTCCGGCAGGGGCCGACACTCGACGATGTGCTGATCGTTGAGATCGTGATCGCGCAGTGATCGGCCCTATTGTCCAGCCGCATGTCTGGACTCTTTGGCGGAACATCTCTGGAACGGCCGATCACCTGCGAGCGCTGCGGGCTCGCGCTTGCGCAGTGTGTCTGCCCGCGCGACCGCAAGAGCGGCAAGGTGCTGGACCCAAAGGACCAGCCCGTGCGCATCCGCCGCGAAAAGCGCAACGGAAAGATCGTCACCGTGATTGTGGGCTTCTCGCCGCGCTCAGACCGCACGGATGACCTCCCCGCGCTGCTCAAGCACTTCCGAACCACTTTCGGGACGGGCGGTTCATACTCCAAAGCCGATGCCGCGATCGAGTTGCAGGGCGACCACAGGGACAAGGCGCTTGCGCACATGCTGTCACTGGGATATCCGGCCAAGGCCGCGGGGGGCTGATCGACCAGCCGCACCTTGCATCCGGCCGTCTCGGGTACACTGGCGGCTATGGCTTCCGCTCCGTCTCTTCGCAAACGTCTGCTCCAAGTTCTCCTCTGGTTCCTTGCCGCATCCGCCGCGAGCGGGGTGCTCACCGTGCTGGTCCCGCAGCGCGACATCCTGTGGCGCGTCACGGCAATGGGCTTTGTGGCGGTAGCGGCGATCGCGCTGATGATCCCGATGTCGATCCTTGCGGATCGCGAGCGTTTCCGCGCGGCGGGGTTGTTCGGGATGTGCGCGTGCGTCGCGGCGTTTGTGGTTTCAACGGGATTGATCTGGGCGGGGCTGGGCGGCTGGCGGATGGAAGAGCGGTTTGGGATGACGCTTGGGCTGGTCGTCTTCATGTCCCCGGCGGTGGTTGGGTTCCTCTGCCTGCGGGCGCTGGAGACGGGGCGCATGGCCGCGGTCGTGGGGCTCGCGCTCTCGGCGATCGCCAGCGCGTTCTTTCTTACGGCGATCTGGCTGGTTTCGACGACACCGTTCGATCGCTTCATGGGCATCCTGTCGATGTCGGGCGTGGCGATCTTCTGGACCGGCTTGCCCGCCTCGCTATGCCTGATCGGTCTGGGTCACGACAAGTGGTACTGGCGATGGATCGGCGTGGGCGGCGCAGTTGCGGCGCTGGTGTTGTGGCTCAACGGCATCTGGACGGAACTCGACGGCGACCCGGCGTTTGTCGTGATCCCGATGAGTATCGCCGCGCTTGGCGCGTTTGCGAATGTCCTGCTCCGGTCAAACCTGCGGAATGGGCCGCGATTGGTGGTCTACGGCACCATCGCCGCGGCGGCGGCGACAGCGCTCTTTGTGGACCTCAACGTGCTGACGGATGACGGTCCATACATGGACCGGTTCGGGTTCGAGCGGTTCACGGCGGGCGCGGCGATCGTCACCGTGAGTGGAACGCTGGCGGTGATCGTGCTGACCATGCTGAACCGATGGGCGATGCGCAGGGTGGCGTACGCCGCGCGGACCATTCCGGCAACAGACGGCCCGGCGGGAGTGGAACTCAAGACCATCTCATTGCGTTGCCCGCGCTGCACCAAAGAGCAGACGCTCCCGCTCGGACAAGCGTCGTGCACAGAGTGCCGGCTCATCATCAGAACAGCGGTCGAAGTGCCGGCGTGCCGGCAGTGCGGCTATGACATCTCGATGATCAAGGGGGACAAGTGCCCGGAGTGCGGGGCGGGGATTGGGTGAGGGGGCGACAAGATTGGAGCGATCAGGAGGATGGATAAAGAACAACTTCAGGAAGCGTTGATGCTTCAGACTTCCGCGACCGCGGCGGTTACGGCCGAACCTGCGCACTGCGTGCTGATGCTCATCCGGCTTCCGTCGTTCAACGATCCCGAGTCGCTGTCGATCACCCGCGTTCGTGACAAGAACCCGCTGTGCCTGAGCCACACTCGCTGGGACCGAACAGCTGACATGGCGAAGCTGGACTCACCAGTAGAACGAATGCGCTGGCCGCGGCATTTGGAACCGACCATCATTTCCACCGAGAACGGTCTCGATGCGAGCCTGGCGGAATCCATACGGCGGGAGTTGAGTGGCATCCAAACATCAGTTCACCCCGAGACGACCTCAATCGGTCTTGACGGCACCGGATATGAACTCCGCTGGACGCACGAGTTCACTCGTGCGAGCTTTCGGTGGTGGGAGGAAGGGCCGAGCGAGTGGCAGGAACTGGCAAACTGGTTCGATCGAAGCTGGTCGCGACTCAGCGACGCGATCGCCAATCTATAGCCTTTGCTCTTGTTTCTTCACCCCGTCGCATCGTCGCCATTCTCCACCGGCTTCTCGCGGACTGTTGAGGGCAGACGCTTCCAGATCATCACGACGGGGATGATGGACAGCGCGGACAACGCGGAGCCCACCAGAAACGGCGCGCCCGCGCCGGGATACGGCGTCGGCCCCTCCTTCGTCGTGAAGAGATAGAACGCCGTGCCGCCAATGAGCGGGCCGAGAATGCCCGCGATGCTCGTCAGGCTGCCCAGTGCCCCCTGCAGCAGACCCTGCTCGCTCGGCGGGATGGCCTTGGAGTTCATGGCCTGCGCGGCGGGGCCCGCGAGGCCGCCGATCGATGCGAGCACGATGGTCGTATAGATCATCCAGCCCTGCGTGGCGAGGCCGTACGCCGCGTATGCAAACACGCCGAGCACCAGACCGCCGAGCAGGCAGATGCGCTCGCCGAGCGCGGGGATGATGCTCCGGGCCAGACCTCCCTGAACAATGGCCGCGGTGATGCCGACGGCGAACAGCGACAGGCCGGTATCGAGGGGCGTCCACGCGAAGCGATTCTGCATCGAGAGGACCCATGTCGTGTGCAGGCCGAACTGCGCGACATTCAGGACAAACAGCGTGATCGCGATCATCTTGACCACGGGGTGGCCGATCATCCACACGAGTGCGCCGATGGGGTTGGCCTTCTTCCAGGAGAAGCCGCGGCGGTGCTCGCGGGGGAGAGACTCGGGCAGGATGAAGAAGCCGTAGATCACGTTGATGAGCGTGAGGATGCCCGCCGCGATGTACGGATATCGCACATCGCCGGGACCGATGAACGGGATGTTGATCTTGCTGTCGCCCAGCACCCCGCCCATGAGCGGGCCGAAGACAAAGCCGAGGCCGAACGCCGCGCCGATCAACCCAAACCCCGCAGCACGCTTCTCGGGCGCGGTGATGTCGGCGATGTACGCGCTGCAGACGGGGATAGTCGCCCCGGAGACTCCGTTGAGCGCACGGGTGATGAAGAGGAAGGTGATTCCGACGCCCGCGCCGAAGAGCTCGGTCACGTGCGGGGCCTGTGCGGCGGCGAAGTAATCCAGCGCGGATCCCAGCAGCGCAAGGAGCAGGACCGGCCGGCGGCCAAAGCGGTCGGAGAGCGAGCCGAGGATGGGCGCGAAGATGAACTGCATCGCGGCGTACGTCGCGATGAGGGTCATGACGGGGAGAGAGGCATCGTGCTCCGCGCCCTCGGTCGGCAGGCCGCGGACCATCGCCACGAGCTTGGGCATGACCGGGATGAGCAGGCCGAAGCCAAGGACATCGAGCAACAGCGTTGCGAAGATGAAGACCAGGCTGGGTGCGCGTCGGGGGGACAGGTGCATAGGAGAGCGAGGGTAGGAGGAAGAGGGAGTGCTGGGTGCTGGGTCGGAAGTCCTGAGTGCTGGAGTCCTGGGTCCTGTGCGAGCATGTGAACGGGACGTTGCAACAGGACTCAGGACATCAGGACTTCAGGACCCAGGACTCAGGACCCGGGACCCAGGACCCAGGACTCAGGACTCAGGAC
>JAEYUO010000036.1 GCA_023432465.1 Planctomycetota bacterium
CCCCCCGACCGCTCACACATCCTCACCGAGAAGCGGAACCCGCGGACATCGCGCCTGCACGAGCTGTCCGCGCGTGAGTGCGTCGATGTCATCGGCGATGAGGATGCGATGGTGTTCGAGGCCATTCGTGCAGCCCGCCCCGCGATCGCGGCGTTGATCGAGGCCGCGGAGCCGGGCTTTGTCGCCGGCGGGCGGCTGATCTACATCGGCGCAGGCACGAGCGGTCGCCTCGGTGTGCTCGATGCCTCCGAGTGTCCCCCCACGTTCTGCACACCACCCGAGCGCGTGATCGGCATCATCGCCGGCGGGGATGGCGCACTGCGGAAGTCGAGCGAGGGGAAGGAAGATGACCCCGATGGCGCGCGGGCGGAACTCGCGGCACTTAACCTGACCCCGCGCGATGCGGTGCTCGGGATCGCTGCGGGAGGCACGACGCCGTATGTCCACGGTGCTCTGGCGATCGCAAAGGAGCTTGCGCCCGGATGCGTCACCGGCCTGCTCTGCTGCTCGCCGGTCGCCAAGCCCGCCGCGGCCGATCACCTCATCGTGATCGCGACCGGCCCGGAAGTACTGACCGGCTCGACGCGCATGAAAGCCGGCACCGCAACCAAGCTCGCCCTCAACACGATCTCAACGACGCTGATGATCCGCTCGGGCAAAGTCTACGAGAACCTGATGGTGGACATGCGCGCCACGAACGCGAAGCTGCGCGACCGCGCAGCGCGGATTGTCTCGACACTCACCGGCCTCTCACGCGATGAGTCCTTCACGCTCCTCGACCGCGCGGGCGGAAGCGTCAAGACCGCCGTCGTCATGCACCGCAAAGCCGTCGATGCCGCCGCTGCGGAGAAACTGCTGGCAGAAGCGGGCGGACGGCTGGAGCGGGTTTTGTCTGAAGCTTAAAGACAGTCCACAGAGTGCACGGAGAGGACACAGAGGGCACGGAGAACGCGTCAGAAGATATCGCGCGCTGGTCCGTACATGGTCACTCTGTATGCACCCCAAGAGTCGCTCAAACTCTCCTGGGTGTAGGCCGTTCCGCACTCAGGACATACTTGGGCATCTTCCCCGCCCGAGAGATCATAGAGACAGTTCGGACAGAGCCGATCCCCTGACGCGGTGAGCCGTTCGAGCAGCTTCGTGTCGAGACGATTTGAGAGCCACATCTGTAACAAGAAGAACGCGACACACGGGAGGAACGACAGGATCGCCGCCGACGTCCCTCCGAGAAACTGTAACCATCCATTGAGCAGGAAGGCCCCGAGGCCGACGACAACAAACCCGCTGATGATTGCCAACAGCCACCGCAGGTTGCGTCGCTGAACGGCGGCGGGAAGTCGGAGATAGGCAGACTGTCTCGATGACATGATGGTGACCGGAAGCAGTCTACATCATGCCCGCTCTCTGTGACCTCAGTGCCCTTCTCTGTTCTCTGTGTTCCTCCCTCGCCCCTTTTCCCTCTCCCCTCTGCTGCCCTCCGCTTGCTCTGATTGCTCTGTGTTCCTCTTCCCCCGCCTCACGCCACCCCGCTCTCCGCATACCCCGCCGGCGAGTTCGCTTCCGCAACCAGCCGCTCGTGCTTCCGCAGGTACTCGATCACCGTCGTCACCACCGTCGCGTGGCTCCACGTCAGCGGGCTCACGCTCATCGCCTCGCCGGTGTACGGGTGATATTGCTCGGCGAGGACGCCGCTGGCCTTGGCGCGGTCGGCGGTCCACTCCAGCAGCGGCATCGCCGTGCGGAGTTCCTCGATCGTCCGGGCCAGCGCGATGCGGTGCTGCGCGTGCCAGAGCGTGCAGATGATCCACGGGTTGCCGGGGACCTTCTCCGTATCCTGCCGCTCGACCATGTGGTAATAGTCGCGCTCGTAGCGGGCGCATCCGCCGACCGATGTCTTGACCCACAGCCGCTCCCACAGCGACTGCATCTCGCTCACCACCATCGGGTTCCCCGGCCGCAGCGCGCCGAACGCGAACAGCGCGTAGTTCGCACTGTCGCGCGTCATGTCCAGCCGGTAGCCCGTCACCGCGCCCTCGTTGTCGGCCTCCTCGATCGGCGTCGCCATCCGCGCAAAGCGGCTCGACGACCCGTCCCACAGGTGCTTCAGCAACGCCTCCCGCATCCGCTCGGCCGATTCATTGAACCGCGCAGCGCGATCATGGTCCCCAAAGTCCGAGGCAAACACCGCCGCGGCATGCAGCGCGCCGATCGTCGCGGCCACCGTAAACGTGTGAATCCCGCGCCGCTCTTCCCACAAGTCCCAGCTCTGCAGCGGCAGGCCGTTGGTGTCAACGTGGCTGCACATCCACTCCGCCGGCTGCGCGATCAGCGGGTTGAACAGCGGCTTGACGAACTCGACATCGCGGAACGTGTCAAAGTGCTGGCGCAGCGCCCACACGACCAGCGCGGTCTCATCCTGCTGGATCGGCAGCACCTGCTTGCCGTTGAGGATCCACGGGTGCCACGAGCTCGCCAGGTGACCCGCCGGCGTGTACTTGTGCAGGAAGTACCCGTTCTTGTTGATCACCTTCGCGCAGTAGCGGAAGAAGTTCCTCGACAGCTCGCTCTGGTTGGCCAGGATCAGCGCGTGCGCGACCAGCGCGCCATCCCGCGGCCAGCAATACGCGTAGTGATCGCCCGCGAAGTGCGAAATGTCCGAATCCGTCGCCGCGATGATCGCGCCGCGATTATCCACCTGCGTGCGCAAAATGAGCTGGCTGGACATGAACAGCTCACGCACCCGCGGCGGCAGCGCGGCGTGCGGATGCGCCGGCACGGTCGGGTCCATCGTGACGGTGCTTGCGCCCTGGATGT
This sequence comes from Planctomycetota bacterium, assembly GCA_023432465.1. Lineage (GTDB taxonomy): Bacteria > Planctomycetota > Phycisphaerae > Phycisphaerales > UBA1924 > JAHBXL01. Next base: position 2,815 of record JAEYUO010000036.1, read on the forward strand.
CCTTGCGGGTCCACAGCTTCCAGTACGCCTCGGTCCGCGCAATCATGCGATTGACGGTCTTGCTCTGGATGACCCGGTTCAGCTCGCGCACCCGTTCGTACGAATCGCCGCACGCCAGCCAGATCGCGCCTGTCGCCTCGCCCTTCCGCGGGACCGACAGGTTCACGCCGACGGTCGCGTCGATCGACCCCTGCGAGATCGCGTTGCGCCCGAGCTCACCGTCCTCGGCATCGCGCCACGTGCCCTCAGCGCCCCCGACGCGCTTCGTCCCGATCGCCCAGTGATCGACCCCGACCTGCTCGCCATCGACCGCGTTCACAAGGAAGTACGAGTCGTCCTTGTAGAACACCAGGCCGTTGGTCTCGGGGTCGAAGTCGCAGGTGTCGCCCAGCGGCGACTCCTTGATCGACAGGTCGATGTGCATGAAGATGCGGACATCCCGCGGCGGCTCACCCACGCCCCCTCCGCCGTGGTTGCCGTTGGGACGCAGGTCGCGGACGGTGATCCGCCGGAGGTACACCGCCTCGTGGAAGTCCACAACGTCGTTGCAGATCAGCTCAAGCTCAAGATTCTTGTTGACCAGCCGCACCTCGGTGACGAGCGAGTTGGGGCGATAGGCCAGGTGCCTCTCCCACGACGGGTCCTCGATCCATGCGAACTGGCCGTCGGCCCAGACGCCGAACCGCTGCACATGCCCGACCGTGTGGTTGTACCGCCCGACGTGCGGGTAGTAGAGGTCGCGCACGCGATAGAACTCATCGAAGTTGATGAGCAGATCGCCGTTGCCTACAGGGATGTCACGCGGCATTCTGGGCGTTCCCTGCGTGTGGTGTGGAGGAGAACAGACAGATCATCGACACACAAACGGCCCAGCTCGCGGCCGCGGGCTCAAAGTAGGCCATCGGCACGCCCAACGGTGGATAAACGCAGCCGCGCGGGCTCAGGCCGCCGCGGCAAGGTCGCCGCTGGTGCCCGTGGGGACATCGACCGACCCCGCGATCGCATCCGGCGTCGGCATCATCGATCCGGATGAACCCTCGGCCTTGCCCGCCAGCGCATCGATGCGGGCCCGGAGGTCGCCGATGAAGCTGATGCGGAGGCCGAAGTTCTCGCCGACCTTGACGGCCTGGCCGGTGCCGATGGGCTTGTTGTTCACCTGCAGGGCGAGTTCATCCTCCGCGTTCTTCGGGAGCTCGATGATCGCGCCGGGGACAAGACTGACGACCTCGGATGTCTTCATCTGCCGCTCGCCGAGCAGGACGATGATGGGAACCTCGAGGCTGAGGATGGATCGCAAATCAGAAGCCATGGGTCTGCTATCGGCGAGTGCGGGCGGATCACTGGAACGGGCGGGGCGGCCGGCCGCCGATCAGGCATAACGACCGATAATCAGCGTCACGTTGTGCCCGCCGAAGCCGAAAGTGTTGTTCATCACGTAATCCACGCGCCGCTCCTTGGCGTGGTGCGCCACGAGCTCCAAGTCGATGTCCTCATCCTGATTGTCGAGGTTGATCGTCGGGGCGATCACCCCATCCCGGACCGCGTGGATGCAGGCGATGGTCTCCATCGCGCCCGAAGCGCCCAGCCCGTGGCCGTGCATGCTCTTGGTTGAGCTCATCATCAGCTTCCCGCCCCTGGACTTCCGGGCGTGGTCGCCGAACAGGCTGGTCACGGCGAGGGTTTCCGCCTTGTCGCCCAGCGGCGTGCTGGTCCCGTGCGCGTTCACATACCCAATCTGCTCCGGGTTCAGGCCCGCATCCTGAAGCGCCCACCGCATCGACCGCATCGCGCCGCGGCCGGCCTCATCGGGGGCCGTGATGTGGTACGCATCACCGGCATTGGCGTGGCCGACAAGCTCGCAGTAGATGGTGGCACCCCGCTTCCGGGCGTGCTCCTCGGTCTCGAGGACAAACATCGCCGCGCCCTCGCCAAGGACAAAGCCGTCCCGGTCCTTATCGAACGGGCGGGAAGCCTTGGTGGGCTCATCGTTGCGGGTGGAAAGAGCCCGCATCACCATGAACGCGCCGACGCAGATCGGGCTGATCGCGGCCTCCGCCCCACCCGCCAGCACCATGTCGCACTTGCCGCTGCGCAGTAGCTCGATCGCCTCGCCGATGGCATGCCCCGAGCTCGCGCACGCGGTGGCGTGCGCTGTGGCAGGCCCCTTCAGCCCGAGCATGATCGAGAGGTTCCCCGTCGCCGCGTTCACCATCAGCTTGGGAACGGTGAACGGGCTGAGGCGATCCGGGCCGCGATCGTGCAGAATCCCCACGCCATCCTCGATCGTGATGATCCCGCCGACGCCCGAGCCCACGACAACGCCGCACCGTTCAGAATCGACCTTCGAGAGGTCGATGCCGGAGTGCTTGACCGCCTGAACACCCGCAACAACCCCAAACTGGGCGAAGCGGTCCATCCGCTTCGCCTCGCGATGTTCGAGGATGTCCGCCGGCGGGGCCCAGCCCTTGATCTGTCCGGCGATCTTGACCGACCACTTGCCCTCATACTTGGCAAACTCGGGCAGTTCGATCAGGCTGATGCCGCTCCGGCCCTCGCGCATGCCCTCCCAGGTCGCCTGGGCGGACAGACCGAGATTGGTCACCGCACCCATGCCGGTGACAACGACGCGGACGGGATGACGCGGATTCGTCATGGGAGTTGAACTTCTGGTGCGTACGGAACCCAGGAGTCAGGCCGGGGGGGGAGGGGGGTCAGCCTTCCTTGCCCTGGGCCTGCATGATGAAGTCGATCGCCTGACCGACGGTCTTGATCTTCTCGGCCTGCTCATCGGGGATGTTGGTCTCGAACTCGTCTTCGAGCTCCATGACCAGCTCGACCGTGTCGAGCGAATCGGCGTTCAGGTCCTCGACAAAGGACGTGTTGCGGCTGATCTGGGCCTTGTCGGTCCCCATCTGGTTGGCGACGATCTCGATCACCTTCGATTCAATCTCTTGCGGCGTCACTGGGCTTCTCCAAAGATGACCGACCTGCCCCCCAAACTCAACAACCCCGTTCCGCGCTCGACCGCATCCTTACCGGCAGGGGCCACCCCCGAACCATGGGAGAGGCGATCGATGGGGACCGGGACCATGCCCGGCGTATCCCCGCGGAACTCGTGGCAAATATAGCCGAGTTGCCTCCGGAACGCCAAATCACCCCCCACCACCCCTCCCCACCACCACCCGTCCCGCCCAGGGCTATAGGGGGAACGTGTGGTCGCGGCGGGAGGGACGGGGGGGGACGGGGGGGACGGTGGGGCTTTGCCGGGATGACCGTTGCGGACGGACTTGACGGCACAGGTTCACTCGGCGGCCCGACTGGTCGATGGAAGGACCGAGAGCGGCGAGCGTCTGCGTTCCGGGGCGATGTGCCGGCCGGGGACACCCAACACGATGGGTGCGGCCGACGTAAAGACCGGAGAGACCGTCCGCGTCCAGGACTGATGCGCTATGGCACGAATGCCGCACGAGCCCGAAGCCTTCGCCGAAACCGTCGCCGCGATGCTGCGCCGCCAGCAGCCCGAGCACTCCATCCAGCTCGTGGGCCCGCGCGAGATGGTCGTCGATGGCCGTCGGCTGGACCTTGAAAACCTCTTCCGCCTCGTCCGCCACGACCCCGACCGCGGCACCGAGATCGTCGAGCACTACCTCGACAACCTGTTCAACTCCGAGACCATCCAGCTCGCCGCGGCGAGCTTCGACTTCGTCCGCCCGCGGATCATGCCCCGCATCCAGCCCGAGAGCATCTTCAACCACCTCTCCCGCGAGCAGGTCGCCTACGTGCCGTTTGTCAACGGCACCGTGATCGTCTTCGTCATCGACCTCCCGCAGATGACCGTCAGCGTCACCACCGAGCAGATGGTGCGGTGGGGTGTGAACGCGGAAGAACTTGAAGAGATCGCCCGGGCAAACCTCGATCACTATCTGCCGGAGCTGAACTTCCAGGTCGTGCAGAGCAAGGAGGGCGGCAAAGCCGCGATCCTCGCGGAGCAGGACGGCTACGACGCCGCCCGCGTGCTCATGAGCCGCCTGTTCGAGAAGCTCGCTCCGCAGCTCGGCGGCGACTTCTACGTTGGCCTGCCCGCACGCGACATGTTTGTCGCGCTCACCGGCGGACCCGAGCCGTTCATCGATCGGCTGCGCACCCGCGTGAAGCAGGACTACCGCCGCCTGCCGTACCCGATCTCCTCGGAGCTGTTCTACGTGACGCGCGATGGCGTGGCCGGAACCGCGGCCGAAGCCGCATAGGCCCGCACTCGGCCCGCGCACTCACTTCTTCCGGTTCCGCTCGATGTAGTCCTTCGCCTTCGCTTCCAGCGCAGGGGCCTTGAGCCCGATGGCCTTCGCCTCGGCCAAAGCCTGCTCCCACGCGACACCGTCATCCAGCACGCGATACGGCAACCACGCCGCCGCGGCACGATTCCCGCTCCGGCAGTGCATCAGCGCATCGCCCTTGAGCCCCTTGAGCGATGCTCGCGCAGAGTCAAAGACCTCATCCGTCAGCTCGGCCTCGTTCTGGAACGGGATGTTGAAGTAGTTCAGGCCCAGAGCCTCCGCGCCGGCCTTCTCATCGAATCCCGTGCCCTCGCTCGCCTTGCGGAAGTCGATCACCGTCGTCACGCCCGCGGCCTTCGCCGATTCGAGCGCCGCCGCATCCGGCGCAGCGCGATCAAACCGCAGCGGCTCCCCGCCGATCGTCACGATCGTCCGGCCGATGAGCCCCGCCGAGTCAACCCGCGCCGTCTCCCGCCTCCCCGCGGCGTGCCCCTCTCGCACAAAGTCCGACAGCCCCGACGCATGCGCATGCAGCAGCGACACCACCGCCGGGTCGCCGCTCGATTCGCTGATCGAGACGCCCTTCTCGGTGACCGTTACCGCGAGTTTGACCTTGTCGTGATTCTCGAACAACTCGCTGAACACCGGATCCCAGAACCGAACCGTCGCCCCCTGATCCATGCGGATCTTCATCCGCTGGGCGTGGTCCTTGATCCGCCGTGCAACATCCGGATCATCGGACTCGGTGACGGCATCGACACCGTCCGCCCGGAACGTCACCACCCGCCGAATCTTCGTGTGATCCGTCAGCAGCGACTGCCAGATGCCGCGGTCATACGCCACCGTCCCCTTCTGACCACCCGGCTGCACCGCCGTTTGCGCCATGTCCTCGGACTTCGCATCCGTTGCGGACTGGCAACCCGCCGCGCCAGCCAGCAGCAGCACACTCGAAGCCGTCAGCACAAATCCCGCGGCGGTCATTCTCTGGAATCGCGACATATTGAACTCCGGGCAAGCCCTATTGACGATACGTGGATCCTCAATAATAGGAGTCGCTTCGCCTCGACAAGGTTCCCGGAATTCGGCCGCGTACGGCGTTCATCGCCGGACTCAAACCGCTGAGCGCGTCGCGCGGATCGTCAGCCACGTCGCGATCGCAATCGTCGCCACCCGCAGCAGGTTCACAACAAGCCCGCCCCCGCCCGCTCCGCCCTCCGCCGCGGCGAGCATCCAGCCCAGGTTCATCCCCGCGTGCAAGATCATCGGCACCCACAGCGTCCGCCAGCGGGCCAGCAACCACGTGAACCAAAGCCCGCCGGCAAAGGTCATCAGCACGTTGGGCCACCCGGCTACCGCCGCGTCCAGCGTCCACTTGATGTGCATCGCGCCGAACAGCGCCGCGGCCAGCGAAGCATTGACCCAGAACGCTCTTCCGCTCCACCCGAACGTCGCCGAGGCCACCACCCCGACCAGCAACCCGCGGAAGAACAGTTCCTCCTGCACCGCCGCGCGGATGACGCCGGACCACACCGCGGGCACGACGGTCGATGCGGGCGCGGGCAGATTGCCGCCGATGATCCCAAGCACGGCCCCGCCGATGACCATGGGCGCAAGGGGCAGCAGGCAGACGGGCAGCCACCCCGCCCTGCCGCGGCGCAGACCAAGCAGAATGGCAGGAGAGTCGGCAGCGATCGACCTCGCGGCCCCGCCCGCCTGCACACTCGCGCGCCGCAACCAGAGATGGACACTCACTGCCCCAAGCGCTGCGATGAGCATGAAGAGCAGAAAGCTGTCGAGGTTGCGGACCCAGCCTGGCACGCCCTGCGCATCGAGCCACGTGTGCAGCGACTTGTACGACGGCCACTCCCCGCGGAAGCGGGTAAACACGACGCACGCCAAGGCGAGAAGCCAAACAATCGTGAGCACAGCCAGCCGCTCGCGGCGGGAATCAGGCGTGGATATCGACAAGGGCGTGCTCACGATGCCATGAGACTACGCAGCGTCACAGACGATCGATACCTGCACACGTCAGGCCGGTGCGGAAGTTCAAGGCATCGTTGGCCCGCGCCATCTGTGGCTGAATTCTGCAAGGGCTGCTTCAAGGCGCAGCCTCGCGCAACTCCCCACCCTCATCACACCCGCCCCATCGCGGCCACCAGCACCGCACCCGCGCACAGTACCGCTCATAGTCCGGCCCGAAGCGGGCACGCAAGTCGTCCTCCTCCCACACGCGTATGACGAAGTTCCACAGCGCCCAGCCGCACGCGGTGTATGCCAGCACCGCCCACGAGCCGAGGTACACACCGACCGCCGCGCCCTGCGCAAGGCCCGCGATCGCCATCGGGTTGCGGACGAAGCGGTACGGCCCGCGGACCACAAGCCTGCGCGGACAATCAAACGGCAGCGGCGTCCCCTGCCCCGTGCTCGCCATCACCCACGCGCTCGACACGCCGAGCGTCCCGGCGATGAGAAACAACACGGCCCCGGCCGCGCGGTTCCACGGCCAGTCGGACGCGGCGGCGCTCCAACCCGACCAGCCCAGCCGCCGCTCGGCCCACACGATCGCCGCGGGGATGAGGCCGAGGAACACGACCCAGAAGACCGTCATCTGCGCGAACGTCTTGGCCACGTTCCACGCCGCGGCGGCGGGACGTGCGGTCCTCGCGGGCAGCGGCGGCGGCGGCACGCGCAGGCCCATCACGCCCCGCTCCGCGCCGGCCTGCCGCCGACGAGGCTCCACCACACCGCCGTCGCCATCGACGCGACGAACACGGGCAGCATCAGCCCCGCGCCCAGAAGCCGCGCGGGCTCCAACGCGGCGAGGGTGAACGCCCAGCAGCTCGCGTACGCGCCCGCGCCGGCGTGCAGCCACAGGACCGGGCCCGTCCACGCGGCCCGACGCAGAGCACCAGCCGCGCCCGCGACGGCGGCCGCCGCGAGCAGCAGCAGGTCGCCCGGTCCGAAGGCCATGAGCGCGTGCTCGCTCCCCACGGGCGAAAACCGGCCGCGAAACTCCGTATCCAACCACAGCCACACCCACCAAGCGATGATGCCCATGGCCTGGGTGAGCAGATAGGCGATGGCGATGAGGCGCTGGGTGATCACGTGTCCCCTCGAAGTCGACGATGCGTGGATGCCGCGCGACGTTCTAATACTCGTCCTGTTCCTGCATCGGAAAGTGCAGCCACTCCCAATACTCGAAGATCGCGTCCTCCGCCGCGTCGTTCTCGTCGTGGCACTCGTGACAGTAAAGCGACGGAACCTTGATGGCGAGGTGTGAGTAACCGAGACGGCGCGTGGCCATAGGTCTCACTGCACAAACACCTTCTTCACCCGAACTCTGCCCAGATGCTGATTGATCTCGTCAAGGCCAAACCAGTCCGGGTCCCACTCTCCCAGCCACGCCAGCCGCTCATGATCCCACTCATGCTTCTTGGTCCGCGGCGGAGGATTCCTGCGCAGTTCGAGCAGTTCCTGAAATCCGTACAACCCTCCAGAGTCTTCCGGCGGCCCGTTCCTTGCGCCCGCAACGCAGATCGCGGCACGCTGCTTCCCCGAGAAGACTCCCTTTCCATACTCGATCCACGTTTCTCGCGGGTACTCAAACGTCTCGCTGTCAATCTCCCGCTCAAAGTCGATGGTGTGAATCCACGAATCGCCAAAGTCATACTCATAGGCGATACGCTTCTCCGGCTTGGTGAAGATCTGTGCAAGCTGCACCTTCCGCTCGTCGATCGCATGGTCATCCTCGAAACGGAACTCGCGCGGCGCGGGGGTCGTGTAGCGTGTGCCATCCTCCTCGTGGAACTGGTGCAGATGGCAGTTCTGCCAACCGAACGCCACCTGCAGCACAGTGTGAAGCTGTGCCAGCGTGAGCCGCGGATCAACATGGAGAAGCCTCCAGATCTCCGGGTCGGAATCCAGCAAAGAAGCTCGAAGCTGAAGCATGCGGGCCATGTCGGCATTCTACCAAGCCTGCGAGATGACCATCGACTGGGGGCGGCGGGACTGGCGCTGGCATCTCCAACTCCCAGCGCGCCCGCTCAGCTACGCACCTCGCTGCACGCCGCTGCGATCGCATCAACATGCGTCGGAAAGTACCCGACGAATACCGCCGACGCTGCGAGACAGTCAACGGTGGATTCCTTCAGTGCAAAGACAAAGTGACGGCGGCCACGGGTGTTTGTGGGCACGCGATCCTTGTGGAGCATGGACAACGTCATCGCGATCCATGGCGAATCAACCAGTTCCTGAAGGGCGTAGGGCCGCAGGCCAAAGCGGTAGAACGGATGATTGTGGAATGCCTCGTCGTTGGGCCCGTTGGTGACCAATTGAGCGACATCATCGAGGCGCACGAGCGCGACGACTTCATCGCTGTTCGGCCAGTCGGGGCCTTTGGCGTCGTAGGCGATCCATGCGGAGTGCCCGCCGCCGCGGCGGGAACCCGTGAGGACCGAAGCAGTCGAGACATTGGGCTCGCACGGCGGAAGGTCGGTAAGTTTGATGGCGTTCGGCATAGAGACTCAAGCATTTCCCCGCCATCTGCTACCAATCGAGCATGCTACCGCCATCACTCCTTCTCTGTTCAAAGGCCAGCTTTGCTGCCCCGTGGCCAGTGTGCCTTCGCTCCCTTCCTTTCCTCAGCCGCGGAGCGGCGCGGGTCGTTTTCCACGGGGCTTGCCCCGTGGTTCACGGCGTCCACTCTCTCTCTTGCTTCGCCTTGCAGCCCGCGAAGCGGGCGCAGGTCGTGTGCCTCCGGGCTCGTCCGGTGGTTCGGCGGCTGATTGCCAAGGGCTCTACATCTTGAACTGGCACCGCTCCCGCGGCCGCCCTACGGGGGGGGGCGGCCCCGTGGCCAGTGTCCGCGTGTCTTCCTTCCGAGCCCCGAGCGCTGGGCATCACATCACCCGCTTCACCATTTCTCCATTTCCCTGATATCTTCCGCTGTGCGCAGACGCCTCCCGCCAGACCATCCTGCCTTCGGACCCTGCATCAGCGTCCGCCGAAAGTCCTTCGCCGACTGGGGCATGTTCTGCATCTTCATCCTGCCCCTCGGCGTTCTCGGAGGCTTCCTGGGCGTCTCCGGCCTGATCGCGATCCGTGCCGGATTTCGCCGACCGCTTGAGCTGATCACATGCGCCGTCGGCTTCCTGCTCCTTGCCGTCTCGTTGTATCTCTTCCGCAGTCTCCTCCGCGTCGCCGTGTTCTATCTCCACGGTGTCGTCGACCACATCGCGTTCCGTACTCGCGAGTTCCCCTACGCCGATGCGGTCCGGCTCACCTTCGCGCTCTCGCGGCGCACCATGAGAGGCAGCTACACCGGAACAACACTCCGCTTCAAGTTCAAGCTCGCCGATGGACGCCGCTTCTCTTTCCGCGGCATCCGAAAAGAAGGATCACACAACTTCCTCATCCCCGAAGCCCGTGGTGCTGAAGAACTCGAGATCGTGCGCGATGCCATCGCCTCCTACATCGCCACCAAGATGCTCGATCAGATTCGCATCCAAGGTTCCGTGCCATGGTGCAACTCCATCCGGATCTCCGCCGAGGGCCTCACACCGACCAGAGGTCGCCGCCGCGGCTCGCTGATCACTTGGCAGAGCATTGTGCGGGCAGACTGTGTGGATCAGAAGTTCCGCCTCTTCGAGAAAGACAGCGACAAGCCCGTCTTGACGCTCTCGTGCAATGCACGCAACTTCTATCCAGGGCTCGAAATCCTCGCGTCGTACAAACGAATTGGCGGCATTGCACCCCCTCCCTGAGAGCAGTTGTTGTTCGGGCGACGGGGAGGGATAGCGACGGCTGGGGGCACGACCGACCTCTTCGCCTTCACCTGCCACAGGTCCTGCAGCCCCCAGCAGGGGGAGGTGGCGGCGAAGCCGCCGGAGGGGGCTCCTGCCTTTTCTCTCGGCTTCGCTCCTGCCTTTCCTACGTCTTCTTCTTTCTGCCTTTCCCACGTCCCCCTTCCCATCTCCCACATTCCTCTCCTCACATCCCACATCCCCCCTCCCACATCCGACTTCGAGCCTGACGACGATCCCGAGTCCGAGCCGGACCCCGAACCGAGTCTTGCCAACTCATCCTGACGCCTTCTCCGAATCTGCTGCTCTGCTGCTCCACCGATATGGACTCCTATCGTGTGGCCTGCATGAGCGGCGATATCCATGACCGTCCGACACAGGCGACCTCGGGCGGTTCCGAGGGCTTTGCCGCCGCGGCCGGGGCGCGGGCGGGCGATGTCATCGGGCCATACTCGCTGCTGGAGCGGATCGGAGAGGGCGGCTTCGGCGAGGTCTGGCGCGCCGAGCGGCGCGAGCCGTTCGTCCAGCGCGCCGCGATCAAGCTGATCAAGCCGGGGATGGATTCACGGTCGGTGCTGGCGCGATTCGAGCAGGAGCGGCAGGCCCTCGCGGTGATGGACCATCCGAACGTGGCGAAGGTCCTGGACGGCGGGGCGACACTGCACGGGCGGCCGTACTTCGTGATGGAGTATGTGCAGGGGGAGCCGATCACCGACTACTGCGACCGGGCTCGCCTCACGACACGCGAGCGGATCGAGTTGATGATCCCCGTGTGCGAGGCGGTGCAGCACGCGCACACCAAGGGGATCATTCACCGGGACCTGAAGCCCTCGAACATCCTCGTCGCGGTCGTCGGCGACAAGCCGCTCCCGAAGGTGATCGACTTCGGCGTGGCGAAGGCGATCACGGCGATATCGGCCGCGAAGGCGGTGTTCACCGAGAGTGGCCAGTGGGTCGGGACACCGGAGTACATGAGTCCGGAACAGGCGGGCGGGGGCGAGGGTGTGGGCGGGGGACCGGGGGATGTTGACACGCGGTCGGATGTGTACTCGCTGGGCGTGGTGCTGTATGAGCTGATCTCGGGGGTGCTGCCGTTTGAATCTCGCGAGCTGCGCAGCCGCGGATTCGCGGAGATTGCACGGATCATCCGCGAGGTCGATCCGCCGAAGCCGAGCACGCGGCTGAGCTCGCTCGAGCCCGCGGCGGGAAGCGCGGTGGCGGAGAGACGGAGATCGCACGCCGATGAGCTTGCATCGGAGCTGCGGCGCGAACTGGAGTGGATCCCGCTGAAGGCAATGCGTAAGGACCGGAGGGAGCGGTACGGCTCGCCGGCGGAGCTTGCGCGGGATCTTCGGAACTACTTGGAGGGGCGGCCTCTGGAAGCGGGGCCGGAATCGGCGGCGTATCGCGCCCGGAAGATGATCCGGCGGAACAAGGGGGCGGTGGCGGCGGTGACGGCGATGGTGGTGTTGCTGGTGGGCGGGATCGCGGGGACGAGCATCGGGCTCTTTCAAGCCCGGGCGGCGGCGGAGGCGGAGCGCGAGGCGCGGAAACGCGAGACGCGGCAGCGCACGGTGGCGGAGGCGACAAGCGGCTTTTTGCAGAGCGTGTTCTCGTCGATCGACCCGGCGAAGGCGCAGGGGCGGGAGATCACGGTGCGGGAGGTGCTGGATGAGGCCGCGGCGAGAATCGCGGAATCGTTCGGCGAGGATGCGCAGGCCGAGAGCGATGTGCGGGAGGTCTTCGGCGAGACATATCACGCGCTGGGGCGATATCCCGAATCGCTGGCCCAGCTGCAGCGAGCGCGGGAGTTGCGGGAGAAGACGCTCGGCCCGGAGCATCGCGAGACGCTGACGACGCGGCACAACATCGCGGCATCCCTGATCGAGCAGGACCGGCTGGATGAGGCAGCGCGGGAGCTCGAGTCGGTGGCCGCGGCCCGGGAGCGGGCCTTTGGAGCGATGGACTCGGACACCCTGGCATCGCAGAGCCTGCTGGCCTTCACTATGCAACTCCGGGGGGACATGGAGGGTGCGCTGGCGCGATATCGCGCAATGCACGCCGGACAGGAGAAGCTGCTGGGGGCGGGGGCGAAACCGACACTTGAAACACTGTCGAGCATCGTCGATGTGCTGCTGGACCTGGGACAGTTTGAGGAGGCGGAGCGCAAGTCGGCGGAGCTGGTCAACCTGACGCGCGTCACGCAGGGGGCGGATGCTCCGATTTCGATGCAGGCCAAGAGCCTTCGCGCGGCGATTCTGCGGGATATGGGGAGGATTGGGGAGGCCGAGGAACTGTGCCGCGGCGTGCTGGCGGACAAGCGGAGAGTGCTTGGCGATTCGCACAGCGAGACGCTGACAACGATGAACGTTCTGGGGATGATCCTTGAGACGGCCAAGAAGTATGACGATCAGCACGCGGTGATGAGCGAGGCGGTGCGGCTTGCGGAGCGGCACCTGGGGTCGGATCACGCGCGAACGCTGACGTATGTGCACAACCTGGCGCGGTGCGAGCATCTCCGCGGGAACCTGGATGAGGCGGAAAGGCTGATGCGGCGGGTGCTGGGCGCGCGGCAGACGGCAGCGGATGACAGCATCGCGACGCTGTCATCGCAGAACAATCTCGCGCTGCTGCTGCTGGATGCGAAGAAGCCGGCGGAGGCGGAGGTGATCTTCCGGGAGATGATCGAGGGGCTCGACAAGGCGCTTCCGGAGGATCACTGGATGCGTTGGCAGGGGCGGATGAACCTGGCGCAGGCGCTGGTGGATCAGGAGAAGTTTGAGGAGGCGGAGCCGCTGATGCTGACAGGGTATGACGGGCTGGTGAAAACGCTGCCGCCGGGCAGCACGAGGCTGCCCGGAGCGGCGAATGAGCTGGCGATTCTGTATAAGAAGATGGGCCGGGCGGAAGAAGAGGCGAAGTGGCGGGAACGGGCGGGGCAATCGCGCTGATGTTCGGCCGCGACGGCGGACGGGGAGTAGGCTGTGGGCATGATTGTCGCGTTGCTTGGCGGACTGGGGATGTTCCTGCTTGGCATGGTCCTGATGACCGACGGGCTGAAGGCGTTCGCGGGTGATGCGCTCCGGCGGGTGCTGACGCGTGTCGTGGCAGGGCCGATCTCGGGGATGATCTCGGGCGCGGTCACGACCGCGATGGTGCAGTCATCGACCGCGACGACCATCACGACGATCGGGTTCGTGAGCGCGGGGCTGCTGACCTTCACGCAGGCGGTCGGGGTGATCTTCGGTGCGAACATCGGCACGACGAGCACCGGGTGGATTGTCTCGCAGCTCGGCTTCAAGGTGTCGCTGGGATCGATCGCGCCGCCGGTGATCTTTCTCGGCGTGGCGATGCGCATCATGGGGCGCGGCCGGATGGTGCATCTGGGCAGCACGCTGGCGGGCTTTGGCCTGCTGTTTGTGGGCCTGGACATGCTCCAGCATGGAATGGGGGGAGTCGCCGAGAAGATGTCTCCGGGCGACCTGCCGGGGTCGGGCCTGTTGAATCGCGCGATCATGGTGGGGTTCGGGATTCTGATGACGGTGGTGATGCAGTCTTCCAGCGCGGCGATGGCGACGACGCTGGCCGCCGTAGCGGCGGGGGCGATCGGGCTTGAGCAGGCCGCCGGGTTGGTGATCGGGCAGAACGTCGGGACCGCGGTGACCTCGGCGGTGGCGGCGGTAGGTGCGACGACCGCGGCGAAGCGGACTGCGCTGGCTCACATCCTCTTCAACGTCTTCACCGGGGCAGTGGCGTTCTTTGTGCTGCCACTTTTCGTGCATGTCGTGGCGGATCTCGTGGACGTGATCGACGGCGAGGAGGGATCGCTAGATGCGCCGACCGCGCTTGCGGCGTTCCACACGGTGTTCAATGTGCTGGGCGTCGCGATCCTGCTCCCTGCCGTCAAGCCGTTTGCACGGCTGATTGAGCGGATCGTGCCGGAGCGGTTTGAGGGCCCGACGCGGTTCCTGGATTCCGCGGTCGCGGAGACCGGCCCGGTGGCGATTGAGGCCGCGAGGCGGGCGTTGACGGAGATTCTGCACAATGCGGCCGCGGCTTCGCTGGCGGCGCTTCATCGCGGGCACCCCGATGCTCGGGTGCTTGGATCGTCGGCGGAGATGATCGGTCGGGTGCGGTCCTTCGTGCTCGGTCTTCTGCAGGCCCAGCAGAGCGCGGTCGAGGCATCACGGCTCGAGTCGGTGCTGCACGCGATCGATCACGTATCGCGGCTGATCGGCTCGATCGGGCAGGCCCCGGCGGGCGCCAGGTCGGGCGGCCCTCACGCGCTGGCGGAATGCCGGTCGCGACTGGAGCAGCTTCTGCGTTCGTGCACAAAGGAACTGCCGCCGGATCCGATTGCGGCGCAGGCGGATTCGGAGTTCATCGCGGCGACTCGGCGTGTCGAGCGGAAGCGTTTGCTGGAGGATGCCGCGGCGCGACGTCTGGAGCCGGATCGTGTGCTGGAGTGGGTCGAGGAGTTGCTGTGGCTGGATCGGATCGCGTATCACACGTGGCGTGCGAGCGCGTACCTCTCGCCCACGCACCAACAGAATGCCGAAGCGACGGCGGCGTCTGTGGAGCCAAGTACCCGCACGGACACATGAGCACGCGCGTGGCCGTTGCTGCTACCCGTCCGTTCGACCAGCGAGGACCAATGATGCACGATTCAGCGAACGAGATTGACGCTGCCTGGAACTTTGCCGACCCGGCGGGGAGCGAGGCGCGGTTTGCGGCCATGCTTTCCGAGGCTGCGCAGATGGGAGCGGGAGCGCGATCCATGGAGATCCGTACGCAGCTCGCTCGCGCCAGGGGGTTGCAACGGAAGTTTGCGGATGCGCACGCGACGCTGGATGAAGTCCAGGCTTGGCTGGCGGCGCATGATGCGGCGATGGGGGAAGCCGCGCGGATCGCGATGCGGCTGGAGTTGGAGCGAGGTCGGGTGTTGAACTCTTCGGGGGATGCTGCGGGCTCCCTGCCGCACTTTGTGGAGGCATTGGAAGCGGCGGAGCGGGCGAGGGCGGCGGGACAGTGTGGGCTGGATGGGCTGGCGGTGGATGCCGCGCACATGGCGGCGATCGCCGAACCCGCCAATGCCGACGAGTGGAACCGAAAGGCCCTCCACCTTGCGGAGTCATCGCCTGACCCCGACGCACGCCGCTGGCGTGCATCGCTGCTGAACAACATGGGCTGGACTCGCTTCGAGGCGAAGGACTACACGGCTGCACTGGATCTGTTTGAGCGTGCATTGGCCGCCAGAGTCGAGCAAGGTACCACCGGCAAGTTCCGCGGCCCGTGGCTCATCGCCCGCTGGTGCGTGGCTAAGGCCAAGCGAGCGCTGGGGCGAATCGAGGAGGCTCTGGCTGAGCAGCAACAACTCGCCGCGGAACACGCCGCGGCAGGAAGTTCCGATGGTTTCGTGTCCGAAGAACTCGCCGAGTGCCTGCTCTCGCTCGGTCGGGCGGACGAAGCACGAGAGCACTTTGCGGCAGCGCATTCGGAACTCTCCAAGGACGCATGGCTGGTTGAACGCGAGCCAAGGCGGATCGAACGACTGAGAACGCTTGCGGGATGAACCGATGGGGGCAGGGCGGCTGTTCGGCAGCGGACGAGTGAGCAGGGTAATCTGTGGTCATGCACACAGCGATCATTCTCGGCGCCGGCATGGTCGGCTCGGTCATGGCTCTCGACCTTGGCAGGGTGAAGGGTGAGTTTGAACTCACCATCGCCGATGCGCGGGCGGAGGCGATTCAGCGGGTGGTGGATCGCTGCCGCGAGGCGGGGATCGCGGTGCGGGGAGAGATTGAGGACCTGTCCGATGCGGCGACGGTGCGGCGGCTGGTGAAGCCGTACGACATCGTGCTGGGCGCGCTGGCATCGAGGATCGCGTTCAACGCGCTGCGGTCGGTGATCGAGGCCGGGAAGCCGTATGCGGACATCTCATTCATGGGGGAGGATGCCTTGGAGCTGGATGCGCTGGCGAAGGAGCGCGGCGTGACGGCGGTGGTCGATATGGGGGTTGCACCGGGGATGAGCCATCTGCTTGCGGGTCGGGCCGCGTCGGCGCTGTCGCCATGCGAGAGCATCGAGATCTATGTGGGCGGACTGCCGGTGGAGCGGCGGTGGCCGTATGAGTACAAGGCGGGGTTCAGCCCTTCGGATGTGGTGGAGGAGTACACGCGGCCGACGCGGCTCGTGGAGCATGGGGAGGTTGTGGTGCGGCCCGCGCTGAGCGAGCCGGAGCTGATGGACTTTGACGGCGTGGGGACGCTGGAGGCGTTCAATACCGACGGGCTGCGGAGTCTCGCGGCGACGCACCTGGGCCGCGTGCCGATGATGAAGGAGAAGACGCTGCGGTATCCGGGGCACATCGAGCTCATGCGTGTGCTGCGGGAGACGGGGCTGTTCAGCGAGGAGGCGATGGAGGTGCCAACGGCGGACGGGGGATTGGCGAGCGTGCGGCCGCGGGATGTGATGGCGAAGCTGCTGTTCCCGATGTGGACGTATGGACCGGGGGAGGAGGATCTGACGGTGATGCGGGTGATCGGGGACGGGATGAAGAACGGGAAGCGGGTGCGGATGCAGTGGGACCTGCACGACCGGTATGACCGCGAGTCTCGTTGCACGAGCATGTCGCGGACGACGGCGTTCCCGTGCACGATCATGGCGCGGATGCTGGCGACGGGGGAGCTGAGCAAGCCGGGGGTGATCGTGCCGGAGATGCTGGGCGGGAACGCGAAGCTGGTGGAGCGGGTGCTGGCGCAGCATGCGGAGCGGGGCGTGACGTACACGTACAGCGAGGTTGCTCTGTAGATTGTGAATCTCGCAAACGGCCGCGGGCCGATGGACCATTCATGCTGTACCGATTGGCTTGTGTGGCGGTGTGCCTGATGCTCTCGGCGTGCGCTTCGCGCGGCGGCGGAATCAACCGCGATGCGGGAGCGGTGATCGGAGAGTCACGGGGCGGTCGGTCGATCGCCACTGAGACTTTTGGCCGCGGACCGGTGCGCGTGTATCTGATCGGTTCGATTCATGGCGATGAGGGCGAGGGACGCAGTGCGCTGGCGGACATTCGGAGCGAACTGGCGCAATCGACCGGCGGCACGACGGTGCGACTGGTGACCGACATGAACCCGGACGGGTCGCTGGCGGGGACTCGCTCGAACAGCGCGGGGGTTGACCTGAACCGGAACTGGCCGGCGAAGAACTTTCGGGCGGCGAAGGGGCGCGGGGGCGAGCCGCTGAGCGAGCCGGAGGCCGCGGCGGTGCACGCGGATGTCGTGCGGTTTGATCCGCACATGATCATCGTGCTGCACTCGGCGCGGGTCGGGCCGTTTGTGAACTTTGACGGGCCGGATGCGGCGCGGCAACTGGCGGAGAGCTTCGCGGCGGGTGCGCGGAGCGCGGGCGATTCGCGGTGGAAGGTGGTGGAGGACATGGGCTACCCGACACCGGGGTCGATGGGGAGCTACTTCGGGGTTGACCGTGGCGTGCCGATCCTGACGGTGGAGCTGCGGCGGGGCGATGAGGCGGAGCGAGTTCCTGCGCCGCTGGTGGCGGGGCTGCGGTCGGTGCTTGCTGACCGGAGGGTTGCGCTGCTGCCGATGAGCCTGAGCGGGCCTGCGCCGGTACTGGCGGGGCGGGGGCGGGCGGAACCGGGTGCGGCGGAGCCGGCGCGGTGAGACAGGCGTTCACTTGGCCGAAGGCGCGGATGCACCTATGCGGCCAGCCACGGTGCTCCGTTTCAACAGGATCATCGCTGCGGCGAGAGAGGCCACGCCAACGAGGAGCGGGCCCATGCCGAAGGCGAGAGCCTCGTCAACATTCAGGCCGTACTGACGGTGCACTTGCCCAATCCGCGGATCTACGAGCGTAGTCCGATGCAAGGCCCCCAAAGAGCGGGCGAGCCAAGGGAGCACAAGCATTCCGCCGAAGGACAACAGGTGAGTCGCGAACCAGAGCACGGGTATCCACAGTCGGCGCGGGTGGACCGACCACCATGTCGCAGCCAGGAACAGTGTTCCGCCTACGGAAACAATCCATGCACCATAGCTGGGGGCGGACGGACGGGATAAGAGGAACACGCAGACTCCAAGAGCTATGGGATAGAGCAGGAGCAACTGCAGGGCAATCCGTTCTCCGAAGATCAACCGACGAGCGCGCGCCGCCCACCACCCAAAGGCCAGCCAGATGCAAAGCATCCATGCGAACAGCACTCCGTCATCCGTCATCGACGGGTGGATGCTTGCGGGCAAACACGGAAACACAAAGAATGCACAAAGCAACAGCAGCCAGTGGGGAGACCACACTCGGCGGGAGCGCCGCTCAGCCTCGGCGAGCAGACCCGCGATGGAGAAGCTCTCTCCGCATTCCGGGCAGACGCCATCGGGGATGCCGCGGAGGTCGTACTTGCAGCCGGGGCAGACCGGGATGAACGGTGGCTCCAACGCTGCGGCGGAGTCGGGAGTCGGCGCGGATGGATCTTGTACGAGCCCCACGTAAAACGTTCCGCATGGAAGGGCGATCGGGTTGCAGCCGACACGTCACTTCGCGCCGACGCCCTTGCCGACGAACTCGATCCAGTTGAGATTGAAGAGGGAACCTTTGCCTTCGCCCTTGAAAACAAGGAAGAGGGTTGAGGTCCCGGTGCCGCGGGCGGAGTCGTCGAGGGGCGCTTCGATGGTGGTCCACTTCTGCCAGCCGCCGGTGGGCGCGACGGGGACCGCGGCGATGAGTGTGCTGTCAGCGGCGGTTGTGCCGAGGCGAACTTCGATCGTTCCTCCGGCCGCGGCGGAGGAGACGCGGAACTTCAGGGCATCGATGTTCAGAAGATTGACGGGGGCATAGCTCACCCAGTCGCCGTTCTCGATGTATGCGCAAGCGACGCCGCCGCCCTCATCTTCACACTTCTCCTGCACGATGCCGGAGTGCTGCGAGTAGTGCTCGGCCTGCTTGCGGCGGGGCTGGAGGATGACTTCGGCGCGGGAAGTGAGGGCGCGCGTGCCCGGAGCTTTGGCGGGGGGGCGATCGGTGTAGGTCGCGGCGATGACGGTGAACAGATTCGCACCCTCGCCGTGACTGCCCGCCCCGCCCGCCCCCCCACTCCCTCCAGTGCTTGCCCCCCCACCGACCGCGCTGCCAGCGTGCTCGCCGCTTGAGGTTTCAGCCTGTGCTTCTGAATGCTCGCCGTCGATCTCCTCGCGCTCAAGCTGGATGATGCCGGTTGGGGTGTGGAGCTGGCGCGCGGGGTGGGCGTGGGTGTCGTGGCCGAGCAGCGGCTGCACGGTGAGGCGGCCTGTGTCGCGGGCGGCATCGAATGGGCCGTCTTCGGCATCCTCGATGTGCACGCGGTACTCGACACGCTCGCCGATGTCGGCGATGCCGCCGTGGGGCGGGGAGTCAAAGCGGATGAGGGGCGCGGTGTTCCCGGCGACGATGGGGATGTTGAGGATGGTGGTGGAGGAGATGCCGCGGCGGTGATCGGTGGCGGTGAGGCGTGCGGCAAACTCGCCGGGCGTGGTGTAGGTGAACTCGGCCTGTTCATCGCGCGAGTCGATCGTGCCATCGCCATCAAAGTCCCATGCGAGGTCGATGCCGGAGCCGGCGTTGCGGGACTTGGAGCCCGCGGCGGAGAACTCGATGCGAAGTGGGAGCTTGCCGTTGGTTTGCGAGGCTGTCGCTTTCGCCAGAGGCGGGCGGATGCCGTCGCGATAGTGCTCGATGCGGAAGATGGTGGCATCGGGGTTGCCGCCGCCGAAGCCGGTGCCCCACTCGATGCCGTAGAGGCAGCCATCGGGACCGAGTTCGAGGTCCATCGGGCGCGTGAAGGTTGTGCTGGTCATGAATGGTTCGACGTGCAGGATCTCGCCACGATCATCGAAGCGGACGACCTTGATCCAGTTGCGCGTCCATTCGTAGATAAACAGTGCGCCATCGAAGGATGCGGGGAGGCGGAAGGGGCTGCCGGTCATCGGCTTGTGCATGTAGGTTGGCCCGGCCATCGCGGTGCGTCCGCCCTCGCCGACCCACGGGAACTCCTTGGATGCGCCGTAGGGGTAGTAGATCCATGCGGGCTGCGCAGGAGGAATGGCGTGAGCGCCGGTGTTGTTGGGGGAATCGTTGATCGGCGCGGTGGGGTTGAACGCCGCGGAGCTTGTCGCGGAGGTGAAGTCGTGGTCGTGGTAGGGCTTGTTGTCGGCGATGAAGAGCGGCCAGCCGAAGTTGCCGGGCTTGGTGGTGCGGTTGAACTCGTCGTGGCCCGCGGGGCCGCGGCCGTCTTTGGGCTCGCTGGCGTCGGGGCCGACATCGCCCCAGTAGAGTGTGCCGCTGGGGTCGATGCTGATGCGGAAGGGGTTGCGGCAGCCCATGACGTAGATCTCGGGCCGGCCTTCGGAGTTTCCTGCTGCGTCACGCGGGAAGAGGTTGCCGTCGGGGATTGCATAGGTTCCGTCGGCGAGCGGTTTGATGCGGAGAATCTTGCCGCGGAGATCGTTGGGGTTGGCGGAGGAGCCGCGGGCGTCCCATGGTTCGCGGCCGGGTCGGGCGTCGATCGGCGCGTAGCCATCGGAGGCGAAGGGATTCACGTTGTCGCCGGTGGTGATGTAGAGGTTGCCATCTGGGCCAAACGCGAGGGAGCCGCCGGAGTGGCAGCACTCCTTGCGCTGCGTAGGGATGGTGAGGAGGACGCGCTCGCTTGCGGGGTCCAGGGTGTCGCCGCGAAGCGTGAAGCGCGAGACGCGCTGGATGGGTTCGCGGCCGAAGGGAGAGTAGAAGGCGTAGATCCAGCCGTTGCGAGAGAAGTCGGGGTCATGCGTGACACCGAGCAGGCCGTCTTCGAGTTCGGTGGAGACATCGACGAAGCCGGCGGCGACGGTGGAGCGGGTGTCGGGCTTCCAGAGCTTGAAGACGCCGCCGCGTTCGACGAAGAGGACGCGGCCATCGGGAAGCACGGTGAGTTCCATCGGGTCGGAGACGTGGTCATCGAGGATGACTTTTTCGTAGCAGGATTCGATGGTGCCGGAGGCATCGCCGGGGAGGAGGCCCGCGGCCCAGAGGATGCCTCCTTTGAGGTGATCGAGGAAGAGAGGCTCGGCGAAGGTCTCGGCGGTATGGCCGAGGCCGGTGTAGAAGGCACGGCCGCCGTCGTACTCGTGGCACCAGGCGATGGGGTGATCGAGAGCGCCGCCCTCCATAGCCGCGCCGGAGTACGAGGATTCGTCGAGGCTCATGAGGATGTGGACGCGGCCGCGGGGATTGGCGGTGTAGTCGTACCACTCGTCGGTGCGGACCCATCGCGGCGGGAGGTGGGCGGTGGCGGGGTGGGCGCGATCGGTGACGAGGATCGTGCCGGGCTGCACGGCTGGGTGAGATTTGAAGTAGGCACCGACAAGGCCGCCGAACCACTTCCAGTCGTACTCGGTGTCGGCGGCGGCGTGGATGCCGACCCAGCCGCCGCCGGCGCGGATGAAGCGTTCCATCGCGGCCTGCTGCTCATCGTTCAGGATGTTGCCAGTGGTGTTGAGGAAGATGACGGCGCGGTAGCGCTTCAGGTTGGCATCGGTGAAGTCGGCGGGGTCATCGGTCGGGTCGATGGCGAATGCGGCGCGGTCGCCGAGTTTGACGATCGCTTCGGCACCGGCGATGATGGAATCGTGCCGGAAGCCGGTAGTGCGCGTGAAGAGGAGGATGCGGGGTTCGTCTGCGCGTGCCGCGGTGCCGTGCGGGGCGCAGAACGTGAGCAACGCGATGAGCACGACGAACGGTCGGAGTGGTGCGGGCATGGGCCGCGCAGCCTACGTCGGGGCGCGTGCGGGTGCAACGGGGCAAGGAGGTTCAGGCCGCGGGAACGGAGGGGGAGCCCGGCGCGGGCTCGGCGGGGTCGGCGCGGTTGAAGAGGCCGGTTTCGCCCTTGAGGATCGTGCCGCCGGGCTTGAGGCTGTGCGGGCCGCCCCACATGACGAGCTCGGTCAGCGCGTAGCCCCGGGAGGTTGCCTCGGTGCCGGAGGTGCAGCCCCAGCGGGTGAGGAGTTCGTCCATCTTGCCGGGCATGGCGGGCCAGAAGAGGTAGGCGGCGATGCGGATGGCCTCGGCGCAATGGTAGAGGATGACAGCGAGTTCGGCTTTCTTGAGGGGGTCGGTGTCGGCGTGCTTGGCGAGCTTGAAGGGGGCGGTGATGTTGATGTATCCGTCGACCTTGCGGATGAGCTCGACGGCGGAGCGGAGCGCCTCGTTGACGTGGAAGCGCTGCGCCTGCTGGACCGAGCCATCGATGCCGGTGATGAGCGCGGCGGTGATGGCGGGCCAGTCGTGATCGGCGAGGGCGGTGCGGCCGAAGGGGTCCGGCACCTGGCCGCCGAAGTACTTGTCGATCATGTTCGAGACGCGCGAGGCGCAGTTGCCGATGCCGTTGGCGAGCTCGGCGTTGAAGGTCTCGACGAACTTGGCGTGGCTGAAGTCTGCATCGTTGCCGGTGAGGGGGCCTTGTGTGGCGAGGAACCAGCGGAGGGCATCGAGGGAGTAGCGCGAGGAGTAGGCCTTCACCTTGTCAAGGTCGATGAAGTTGCCCAGCGTCTTGCTCATCTTCTGGCCGTCGGCGATCCACCAGCCGTGGCCGAAGACGGTGCGGGGCAGGGGCTCGCCGAGGGCGAGGAGCATGGCGGGCCAGATGACGGAGTGGAACCAGAGGATGTCCTTGCCGATGAGGTGGACCGCGGCGGGCCAGTACTTGCGGCGCTCGGGGGTATCGACGACGGAGAGGTAGTTGAAGAGGGCGTCGATCCAGACGTAGACGCGGTGGGCTTCATCGCCGGGGATGCGGATGCCCCACTGCGTTGCGGGGTCATCGGTCACGGGGCGGGAGATGGGAACATCGTGGAGCTCCGCGGGCGGGCGGAGGCGGCCCAGGATCTCCTGCCGGCGTGCATCCGGGCGGACAAAGTCGCTGCGGGTGGCGATGAGGTCGTGGAGCTTGCTCTGGAACTGCGACAGCCGGAAGAAGTAGCAGGGCTCGGTGCGCTTGACGAGGGGCTTGCCGTTGATGGGGCTCTTGTAGTCGCTCTCGCGCGCGGCGGTATCGGTGACGTATTCCTCCTGGCCCACATCGTACCAGCCGGTGTAGTCGCCCTTGTACACCGCGCCACACTCGATGAGTCGCTTGATGTATCCGGCGACCTTGTCGCGGTGGCGCGGCTCGGTGGTGCGGATGAAGTCGTTGATGGTGCAGCCGAGGAAGGCGAAGGCGTCCTTGAACGCCTGGGCGTTGCGGTCGGCCCATTCCTGAGGGGTGACGTTGTGCTCGGCGGCGGAGGTGACGACCTTGTCAGCGTGCTCATCGGTGCCGGTGAGGAAGAACACGTCCGAGCCGATGAGGCGCTGGAAGCGCGCGGCGACATCCGCGACGACCGTGGTGTAGCAGTGCCCGATGTGCGGGCGGTCGTTCACGTAGTAGATGGGGGTGGTGATGTAGTACGTCGCGGCCGTGGTCATGCGGGGAGTTTATGCCGGAGCAGGGCTCTGTCAGGGAATCGCCCAAGGCCCCCCTACTCTTTGGTCGATATCCGGTCGGTCCGTGCCCTTGAACCGGCCGCTTGCCGGTGCAGTATGTAAAGAAGTGACCGAAGTCAGATGAGAGGTGTCCGATGGTTCACGAACTGCGCACAACCCTGGCGGCGGCGGTCATCGTTTCCCTGTGCGGGACGGCGATGGGCCAGAACGCGCTGGGTGACGGGACAGCGCTTGATCGCAACCTGCAGGTCGGCTCCGGCGGGCGGAACACGCAGGTCCGCGATCTGCAGTCCAACATCCGATTCAACGAGTCGATCATCAACGGGAGCGCGGGTCGCGGCAAGTCGTTCCACGGCAACGTGGGGTATCGCGCTACCGATGAGTTCGGTTCGCTGCTTCCCTCCAACGATCTGTACACTTTCCGGCGGGACTCCACCCAGAGCGTGCTGGGCGGCATGGGCGTGCGGGGTTCCGATGCGCTCCGATATCAGTTCGCCGCGGCCACCGGCCAGGCCTTGCCGTCCGCGCTGGCCGGCGGGCTCGGCATCCCCCGCTCGTTTTCTTCCACACCGGGGCAGGTCCGCAGCAGCAGCACCAGTTCGCTCCGCAGCACCGCGGACTTTCTGACGTCTCAGGCCGTACGCCCCACCCTGGTCGGCTATCGCGCGGACGACTCGGGCGCGCTGTTCACCGCGACCGCATCGCCGCTGCTGGGCGTGACGTGGTATCCGTTGCAGCAGGACTCGGGACTGTCCGCGAATCTCTCGGCAAACGACCCTCGGCCCGCCGCGGCGGCGCCCGGTACACGGACTGTTCCCAAGCCCATCGGCCTGACGGGTATGGAGTCCACCGCCGCCGGGCTGCCGTCGCCCGTGGACATCGCCGGGCTGCAGCGCGATCGCGACACTGCGAAGCCGGGCGTGCCGCCGGTGACTCCGAAGATTCGCAGCGAGTCGTACACCAAGGTCCTCGACGCCTTCCGCGACAGCTATGTGGAGCAGACGGGGATCGACAAGCCCACCGATGCGGTGTCCAGGGAGGACCCCAACGCCCCGTGGTATCGCGATCTGGATCAGCTTCGCGAGACGCTGCGCTTCGGGAGAGACAGCCGCGACGAGAGCCGGGATCGCCCGTCTTCAACGCAATCGTCCACTCCCACGCCGTCGCCAGCGCCAACTCCTGGCGCGGCTACGCCTGAGCCGCCGGATGCGGAGACACCGGACCCGACCACGCCGCGGGGGCCGATGCGGATCCCCGGGGTTCAGTCCGAGGACCTGATTTCGCCGCCGAAGAATGCCGGGCCCAAGGCCGAGGACTTCCTCTCTTCCAAGATGGTGGACATTCTGCGTGAATCGGGCGTTCGGATCGACACGTTCCGCCCGCTGGCTCCGACGCTGGATCAGACCGGCTACGCGACGCACATGCAGAATGGACAGACTGCGATCGGCGAGGGGCGATTCTTCGATGCGGAAGACCGCTTCGCCCGCGCGATGTCGGCGATGCCGGGCGACCCGATGGCGGCTGTCGGCCGGATGCACGCGCAGCTCGGCGCCGGGCTGTACCTCTCGGCGGCGAGCAATCTCCGCGCGCTGCTCCGGGACCATCCCGAGCTCGCCGCGGCGCGATTCAACATCGCGCTGGTGCCCGGGGAGGATCGGGCCAAGAGCATCGCCGAGCAACTGCGGATCGAGATCGCCGATGGCGGGGTGCGCCTTTCCCGCGATGCATCGCTGCTACTGGCGTACCTCGGCCGCCTGCACAGCAACACGGCGTGGCAGGATGAGGGCCTGGCCGCGTGGAGAGAGCGGATTGCTTCGGACGATGCGCCCGAGCTCGCGCTGCACGAGCTGCTGAGCAAGGTGTGGGCGGCAAAGTAACGGGTTTCGCCGCTTGGCAAGCGAGAGTCCTGAGACAAGGCAAAGGGCCGGAGTGTCGTTGAACACTCCGGCCCCGTTTTGGTTGAGAACTCGCGGCTCGATTAGAGCGGGCACCCCGCGAACCACGCGGCGAGGAAGGTGAAGATGTCCGGCACTTCGTTCGCGCCGGAGCAGTCCATGTCCGCCTTGCGACCGCCGCCGAACCAGTCGGCCAGGAATGCGAAGATGTCCGGCACGGTGATCACACCATCGCGGTTGTGATCGCCCTGGCAGAATGCTCGGACCCGCAGGAGCGCCTGCCCGGTCTCGACCGGCGCGCCCAGGCAGGAGCCCGCGCCGTTTCGGACCCGCACGACGGCGTACAGCCAGCCGTCGTTGGAGAGGAACGCGTAGTCGTCGCGGAAGACGTGCACATAGGCGTCGTCATCGAACATCCCGTTGCCATCGAGATCGATCGGATCGTTCTCTCTGAGCACTTCGCGGGTGCCGTTGAGCACGACGACGGCGTTGGCGTTGCCGTCGGCGGCGTCGGTCAGCCCGCCGATGACGTAGTCGCCCGCGCAGTTGCCGGTGGCCATGAACCACTGCTGGGAATAGGCGGCATCGGAGAAGAACTCGCCCGCGCCGGGATAGATCTCATCGCCCCGGACCGCGATGATCTCTCCATTGAGCCAGACCCAGTCCACGCCGTCGGCGTTGGAGCCGTAGCTCATGACATCGTCCCGCCCGGTCTCGAGATGATTCATGTTGATGGCCGAGACGTTGGAGGTGAATGAAGACCCGGGGACCGGGAAGCCCTCCTGAATCTGGACCTGGTTGTTGATGATCAGCACGATGTCGGTCCCGGTCGGTCCGTTCAGGTCGCCGAGCATGGTCCACTTGGTGCCGGCCGGGTTCATGTAGGTGCCCTGGCCGTCGTTCTGGCCCCACTGGAAGAACTGGTAGGTCTGCTCCGGGTCGGCGAGCTGGAACCCCGGTGAATCGATCTGCGACTGCACGAGCGGGGTGTTGCCATCGTTCCTGGCGATGAAGTTGGGTCCGAAGACGTCATTGCCCAGGAAGATGTACAGCGTCGTCGTGCCGTCATCCTGAAGCGTGATGGAGTTGAGGATGGCGTAGGCGGTGGGGATGAACTCGTTGAAGTCCGACTGACGAGCGACGATCGACGAGACTCCGCCGATCGACTTGAGGGCGTAGGCACCAGCGCTGACCGACGCCGTGTTCAGGTCCGTGCAGAACGCATAGTCCCCGTTGTCGAGGATGGAGTAGATCGATTCAAACTCGCCGACGGCCGCGCCGTCGGGCATGAGCGTGACGCCCTCGCGGGCCACAACTTCAAAGCTTGCGCCATCGCCGCGGAGCAGCACGCGGTCCTCCGTCGTGGCCGCATCGGTATCGACGGACATGAGCCACTTCGTGCCATTGGGGCTGCGGTAGACCCGGAGCGCATCCGATTCATTCGAGAAGCTGACGCCGGGGAGGCCGGGGACCTCGTTCGACCCTGGGAGGGTCGAGAACACCGCGCCGACGTTCGTGGTTGCGGGCGGTGTGGGCTGCGCGAGGAACTCCCGTGTTACGGAGTTGTTCTCCGGGAGCAGGTCCGAACCGGATGTGGATGCGGTCGCGGTGACCGGATAGGCCGGGCCGGTGGTCGTCGCCAGGGTGACCTCGACCGAGGCGCTGTCGCCGACGGCGAGCGTGCCCGCCGAAAGCGTGAGCACGTTGCCGACGGGAACAAGCGGGGGAACCGAGCCGACAAACATGGCGTTGGGCGGGAAGGTGATCTCAAGCTCCGCATCCGCGGCGGGGCTGGGGCCGAAGTTCCGGATCGTCGCGGTGAACACGAGGTTCGTCCCGTCGACGACGTCGCACTCCAGCGGGCCGGAGATGCCCGCGCCGACATTGGAGCCCGGGGACTGGTTCAGGAACTCCGGTGCGTAGGCCGAGCCGGAATCGCCCTGGTCCGTGAGCAGGGGCTGGGGGAGCGGATCGAGGAACATCATCGAGGTCTGGTCGTAGCGGTAGATCCACTGCATCTGGTCGGTCACGCCGTAGATCACGCCGCCGCCGACCGCGCAGCCATCGATATCCGACTCGTTCGTGCCGGGGATGCGCTCGGGGTAGGGGAAGAGGAATGTCACCTCCGTGCCGTACGGATCGACGACGTAGAAACCGCGGCCGGAGAGCCCGCTGGAGGTACTCGTCGAGTTGTTCACAGCGAAGAGCCGATCGGTCACGGGGTCGTAATCGATTCCGCCGAAATCGCCGCCGATGAGCCGGATGCTCTTGCCGACCGCGGTCTCGTGGTTGATGTCGTAGATCTGCGCGGTGGTGGTGCCGAGGAGCTTCTGGCGGGTGGAGTCCCACGCCAGCCCGTCCATGTCGATCGTTCCCTGGCCGACAATCGTACCGACGAGCTGGGGGGACATCGTGTCCCAGGGGATCACGAACAGGTTGTCTCCATCAGAGACGAAGAACCTGCGATTCGCGTTGTCCGCGGCGAGCCCCGAGACCTCCATGGTGAGCAGGTTTTGATAGGCCCCGGAGCCGACATCCACAACCCGAAGCTGGGCGCTTGCGTTCTCGCTCCCGGCGATCAGCGTGGCGCGGACCGGATCGAACACCAGCGAGGCCGCGGAGGCGGAGTTGTTTCCGGCGACGGCGTCGTCCTCGGTGCTGGAGACGCTCGGCTCGACCACGAACGACAGGCCGGAGTCCGGGCTGAGGGTGACTTCCGCGGTTGTGCCCGCTCCGGCGGCGATGGTGCCGAGGTTGAGCGTGAGGGTGCCCGAGACGGGCGCGCCGGGCGGCATGCTGCTGACGAAGCTCACACCCGAGGGGATGGCGAGTTCGAGCATTGTGTCGGGCGCAGACTCGGGGCCATTGTTCAAGATACTGAAGACATACACACCGTTTTCGCCGACGGTGACCTGCGTGGGGAAGGTGGTCGCGGCGATCTGCAGGTCCGCGCCGGGGGGCAGCGGGCAGGGGGAGACGACGGCGGAGTTCCGCGGGTTCGGGGCGCCCGCGCTGAAGTCCGCGGAGTTGTCCTGCGTGTCCTGGCACCCGTCCGAAGCGCGGAGCAGCGCGGTGGGGTTCGTGGTCACGGGGCCGTTGGCGCCCTCCGAGCAGTTGGTCGTGGTTCCCCAGCCGACGAAGTCAAGGATCTGCGGACCGGTCGTGCACGTGCCGGTGAGCTGGGTGGTGTCGTTCACCAGAGCCACCTTGCCGCTGGAGATCGAGAGGTTGATCGCGGTTCCGACGGTGACATCGGGGGCCGGCAGCGCCGCGCCGTTGGTGCCGGTCAGGGTTGTCTGGATCAGGTAGTAGCCGCCCGCGGGAATGACGACCGACGGAAGCGGGATGACATTCCACGTCGAACTGGTGCCGCTTGTCGTCGCCTGCACGCTCCAGCCGGTGACGTCCGCCGGCGCGCCGCTGGAGTTGAAGAGCTCGATGTAGTCGCGGTTGTAGATCGCTCCGACATTCCCTCCGCCCCCGTACACCTGGGAGATCTTGATCTGTTGGGCACTCGCCTGCCCGGCCGTCATCAGCACGGCAGCGACGCACCCGATCCGAGCCACTCTGTTCAACCGCATCGGTACTCTCCTTTGCCACCACGTTGCAACTTGGAATCAACCCGGGCAAAGTGCCATGGCCCGACGGCTCAATAGAGCCAATGGTCGAGCTTAACACGGAAGCACCGACTTGCACACCCGAACACGCGGTGAACTCGTTCCAACTTCACGGATTGTGGAGGACTATTCAAACCTGCGGTTACCACCCGGATCAGGCAGGTCGAGCTCGCTGCTTAGCCGCATCCTGCGAACCACGCGCTCAGGAACGCGAAGATGTCCGGGACACCGATCGCGCCGTCGGCATCGAAGTCCGAGGCGGCCTGCTGGGCGAACCATGCGCTCAGGAACGCGAAGATGTCCGGGACGCCGATCGCGCCGTCGCGGTTGAAGTCCGCGGGGCAGGCCACGACGGCGCGAACACGGACCAGGGCCTGGCCGATCTCAATCGGCGAGCCGAGGCAGACGCTCGCGCTCGAACGCACGCGCACGACCGCGTAGAACCAGCCGTCATCGGACAAGAATGCGAGCCCTTCGCGGAATCCGTGGATGCGTGCATCGTCATCGAGCACGCCGTTGCCGTTCAGATCGATCGGATCATTCTCCCGAAGCAGCACGCGCTCGCCGTTGAGCACGATGACCTCGTTGGCCTGCGCGTTGGGTGCGCTGGTGAACCCCCCCACCACGACATCGTCCGCGATGTTGCCGGTCGCGAGAAAGAAGCACCGCGTAAACACGGTGTCGGAGAAGAGCTCCGTTGAGCCTGCAAAGATCGCCGCGCCGGTGGATGCGAGGATCTGGCCGTCGCGCCACACCCAGTCCTTGCCGTCCACATTTGAGCCGCGGCAATACACCGCGCCGCTCATGGGGTCCATGTCGGTGGCGTGGATCGCGCTGACGTTCGAGGTGAACGCCGATCCGGGAACGCGGAAGCCCTCCTGGATGCGGACCTCGTTGTTGACGATCAGGCAGATATCCGTGGCAAGGGGGCCGAGCAGGTCGCCCCTGGTGCACCAGCGATCGCCCGCGGCGTTCATCCAGCTCAGTTGCAGCTCGGTTGCGCCGCTTGCAAAGCTCTCCAGCGCGACGGGAGCCGCGAGTTGCCCCGTGGGGATCGTGGTCTGTGCCGTCGCGATCGCTTCGGCGCCATCGGCTGAGAGGAATGTCTGCACAAGGCCCGAGCCGCCTGCGATGCGCGCGGAGAACGACACGCGACCATCGGATTGAAGCGTGACGGAATCGAGCGCCCCGTCATAGCTTCCACCCGCCGCGGCATTCCAGCCGCTCTGCTCGGCCACGATCTCGAACTGTCCGCCGATCGACTTCACCACCATCTGGCCGAAGTTCGGATCGGGCTCGAGGTCCGTCACAAACGCGAAGTCGCCGTTGTCGAGGATTGCGCTCACCGGTCGGAGAGCGCCGACCGCCACGCCCGCGGGGGGGAGATACGTCACACCTTCCCGCGCGGCGATGGTGGTGGATTCGCCGCCGCGGATCAGTACCTGGTCGGTCGCCGCGGTCGCGGTCGTGATCGCGGACATCAGCCATCGGTTGCCGCTGGGGCTGCGGAAGACGCGCCCGAGGTCGCTGCCGGGGGCGAAGACCAGATCTGCATGGTTGGGCACGGCGTTGAAGCCGACGACCGTCGAGAGCAGGGCCGTCGCCGCCGGAGCGGCCGGGAGGGCGGGCTGCGTCTGGATATCACGGATCGCGGTGTTGTTGAGCGGGAGTGCATCATGGGTGGCCGATGCTGCGGAGGCGGTGACGGTGTGCAGCGGCCCCGTCCCCGGCACGAGCGTGATCGTGAGCTCCACGGATTCGCCCACGCCAAGCCCGATGAGCGGCCAGGCCAGGACGCCGTCGATCGGCAGGAGCGAAGGCACTGAGCCCCCGAACGCCGCGCCCGCGGGGAGCGTGACTGTGAGGGTCGGCGCAACGGCGTATGAGGGGCCAAAGTTCTTCAGCCGGACCTGGATGCTGAGCGGGAGACCGTCGATCGCCTGACAGCTTGCAGGGGCGAAGATCTCGACACCGAGATTCGCGCCCAGGGACTGCTGATAAAACTCGGATGTGAACGTCGCGCCGGCCTCGGTATGCTCGGCGACGTATGGCTGGATCAGCGGCGCCAGGAATGACGAGCTGCTCTGCTGGTAGCGGTAGATCCACTCGGGCTGATCGGTCACGCCATAGAACCGCCCGCCACCAGCGGCGACCGCGTCGATATCGGTTTCCGGAACGCCGGGGGACCGCTCCGGGAACGGAAACAGGAAGAGGAGTTCGGTGTCGTAGGGGTGGATCCTGTAGAACCCACGCCCCTGAAGGCCTCCGGCGGTTGAGGTCGAGTTGTTCGCGGCGATGAGCCGGTTGGACGCAACGTCGTAGTCGATCGCGCCGAAGTCTCCCGCCGGAAAGGTCCGGATGAGCTTCGCGGCGGCGGACTGCGTGTCGATCTCGTAGAGGCGCGAAGTGGTTGTTCCGAGCAGTCGCCGGCGCGAGGGGTGCCAGGCGAGCCCATCGACCGGCCCGTCCGCGCCGGTGATGACACCGACGTGAATCGGTGTCAGCGTGTCCCATGGAATGATCGTGAGGTTTGCGCCATCGGAGATGTAGAACCGCCGGTTCTCGTTGTCCGCCGCCAAGCCCGAGACCTGCGCATAGAAAATCGACTTGCTGGCGCCCGAGTCCACATCCACCGAGCGGATCTGCCCCGATGCGTCGTTGGCGCCGACGAAGAGCCTTGCCCGCGTGAAGTCGAAGATGGACCACGCGGCCGCGACACTGCTGTTGCCCGGCTTGGGGTCGGGTGTCGTGGATGTCGCGGCGGCTGAGATGCTGAGCTGGGTGCCGGTGTACGGCCTCAGGACGATGAACACCTCCGCTTCCTCATCGGGCGCGAGATCGCCAAAGGCAAACTCGATCAGGCCATCGACCGGGATCGCTTCGGGCATGGACGAGACCAGCGCGGCGTTGACCGGGAGAGTCACACCGAGGCGCACGGTCTCGGCCGCATCCGGGCCGAGGTTCCGGATGCGGAGCGCGAGGGTGTCCGGGTTCTCGATCGTGAACTGGGTTGCATCCGACTGGATCGTCACTTCAAGGTCCGCGCCCGGACAGGCCGGACGCGAGATCGCCGAGTTGCGTGGGTTCGCCGGGCCGACAATGAAGTCGTCAGCGTTCTGCCCGCTGTCGGCGCAGCCGTCGCCGGAGCGCAGAATGACGGTCGTGTTCGACGGGGCAGGCGCCGGGCCGGCACCCTCAAAGCAGTTGGCCGAGACGCCGAAGCCCACGAGGTCCACCACACTGAGCATGGTGACTCCTGAGGGACACGCACCCGAGATCGCGGCGGTGCTGTTCACCAGAGCCACTTTCCCGGAACTCGACGACATCGAGACACCCGGGCTCGCGACATGGTCGGGCTGAGGCAGAGGCTCACCCGCCGTGCCCACGGAGGACATCTGCACCAGGAAGTAGGCCCCGGGCTCGATGATCAACCCCGGCAACGGCGTGACCTGCCAGGTTGTGCCCGCCGCGGCGGCGTATTGCAGCGACCACCCCGCAAGGTTGACCTCGCTCACGCCCGCGTTGAAGAGCTCGACATAGTCGCGTGTGTAGGGCGCGCCGGGGTTGCCGCCGCCGCCGAACGCCTGGGAGATCTTCACCGCCTGAGCCGCCGCCGGTCCGGCGCACAGGAGCACGGCGATGCAGACGGACGCCGCGAATCGAAGGAGCGAACCCATGACCGACCTCGTCGCGTCGGTTGGCCGCTCGTGTGTCGAAACGCTCCGGCGTTGTCACGCGAAACCACGCGGCGGCCCGCCGCGGGTCAGTATCGTGAGTTTATCCGCCGCGACTGCTGTTTTTGCGCTCTCCGGCCTCGCGGAATCAGCAGCCACCGAACCAGGCGCTGAGGAACGCGAAGATATCCGGGACGGCGACCCCGCCGACGCCGTCAAAGTCCGCGGCGGGCTGCTGGGCAAACCACGCGGCCAGGAAGGCGAAGATGTCCGGCACCTCGACCGTCCCGTTGCCGTCGAAGTCCGCCGCACAGGTGTCATCGCAGGAGACGGCGAAGATGGTCACGTCGTCGATGGCCGCCTCGACAATCGAGCCCGACCCGAGGTCGGAGGCGACGAAGCGCATGCGGACCGAGTCCGTGAGCGGGATGAAGTCCGTCACGCGGAACTCGTGATAGAACCAACCCCCGCTGGTCCCTTCTCCGGTCGGGCCGACCACCTCAACATTCGTCCAGTTCGTCCCGCCATCGGCGGAGATATCCACGACGAACACATCGGCGTTCGGCGCTGCGCCGGCGGTGTTGGAGTACCAACGCCAGTACCCGATGCGCGTCGCATCCGTCGCACTCGAGAGGTCGAGCACGGGGGACCGAAGCGTCGTGGTTCCGTTATCGACATCGAACGTACCGACGCCCGCGCCCGCGGCCGCGCCCGTGATCCAGCAGTTCACGCCGGGATCGGGCGTGTGGTCCTCACCCGGCTGGGCGGCGGTGGACTGCGGCACGCCGCGTTCCCACAGGCCCGAGGTCGCGTTGTCGCCGGGAGCGCCCGAGACCCACCCCGCGCTGGTCTCCATGTCGAAGAAGTTCGTGGTCAGGTTGCCGACAAGACTGGAATAGGGCACTGCGCCCCCCGCGGTGGGCAGGGTGACGGTCCCGAGCTGCTCCGCCGTCGCGCTGAAGAAATATTCCGGCGCATGCTCACACGACATCGCGGGCAGGGCCGCCTGGTAGAGCCCGCTCCCCATGTCGTTCATGGAGACGGACGTGAAGGCGCCGCCATTGAGGCGGTAATGCACCTGCATTGAGCCGGGAACGAGCGTGTCGCCCTGCACATCGAGCGCAACCTGCAGAGGAACCGGGGAGCCCGGTTCAACCGCGTCGCCGGCGAGCGTCACCGGCTCGATCGCGATGCGCACGCCGCCGGTCAACTCAAAGGTCGGGTCCGACGCGACGATCGAGTATGCCTGCGGACCGATCGGCACGAGCGACCCGCGTACCTGGATTGACCACACGCCCGATTCGGGCGCATCGATACGGACCTGCTCGATGTTGTTGAGGTGATCCTCGCCGGTCCTCGCGGCGGGGTCGCCGGGAGAAGCCGGGTTGAGCGTCCAGGGATAGTGCCGCTGGCCACTGGGCGAGAGCACGACCAGGTCCAGATCGTTCACCAGGGAAGGGATGACGTTGGGCGTTCCCGGAACATCGTCCCATGCGACCGTGACGACGAGCGGGGCCGCATCGTCACCGACCGTCACCGAATAGATGTCCGAGAACCCCTGGAGCAGTTCACGCTCGGCGACCGCTCCGACTCGGAGCAAGTCGATCGCCGCATCCGCGCGGATCGAGCCGTACCCAAACGTGTAGTCCGGCCCGGGCTGCCCGAGGTCCACCGCGCTCTGGGCGAGGATGACCTTGAGCATCGAGTTGCGGGGGAGCGGCTCGCCGGGGAACAGGCTCACCCAGTCCTGGAGCAGGAGGGCCGAGATTCCCGCCGCGGTCGGCGAGGCCATCGACGTCCCGCACGAGACGGAATACGCGGTATCGCTGGAACTGCTGCAGCTCGTGACACCGCCATCGCCGCCGCTCTGACAACCCGGGGCGCAGAAGTCGGGCTTGAGGCGGCCATCATCGGTCGGGCCCCACCCGCTGAAGGTCGTCATGGTGTCGTTGTTCGCGTTCACCGCGCCGATGGAGAGGTGGTTCTTCGCGCCCGCCGGCGGACCGATCGTCCGGAACCCGCTGCCATCATCGCACCGCCCGCCACGCTCATTGCCCGCCGCCCACACGACACGGAACGCCTCGCCGTCGCTGACCGCTTCGCTGCCGCGGACGATGCTGTCGATCACGCCATCGGTCACCCCGTAGTCCCCGTGCCATGAACACGCGGAGCCATTGGCATTGACGTTCGTGCCGATCGAGTTGTTGGAGATGTGCGCACCGAGCGTGATCGCCAGGGTGTAGTCCGTCTCGATGTCGCCGGGATTGGTATAGAGGAATCCGGTGCCGGCGGTCAGGCCCGCGGTGAGGATGGAGACGCCCGGCGCCATGCCCCGGTTGTTTCCGCCGCTCGCCGCGCCGCTTCCGCCGACCGTTCCTGCGACGTGTGTCGCATGGTTCTGGGTATTGCCGGCGTCGATCGCGGTCGCGCGGCCGCCGAAATCCTGGTGCGTGACGCGCGCGACGCCCGCATCAAAGACCAGTACGGTGATGCCCGTTCCGTCGAGGTTGTACGGCGCGGCCTGGGCCTGGTTCGATCGGGTCAGCGCACGGTTCTCGGCGTTTGTGGGCGTGAGCAGGGGGAGCGCGGGCTCGATCCACTGCACGGCATCCTCCGCCGCGAGGGCGATCGCCGCGGACAGCGGGAGTTCCACCACCAGTCCGTTGACCGTACGGATGGCGTCGCGCACGACTCCGCCGTGGCGGGCAACCATGGCGACCGCATCGGCATCGCCGGGCACATCGGCATGCAGCAACACATAGACCGCAACCACGGGCTCCGACTTGCCATCCTTGGATTCGACCGTCCCAACCGAGACCCACGCGCTTGGGTCCGGGTCGATGAGGGCGCCGCTGACCTTCCAGAGCGGGTCGATCGCCTGCACACCCGCGATCAGATCCGCGATGGCGGGGTCATTCGCGCGGAGCGTGTCGCCATCGACCGCGGCGAAGAAGGCCGATCCGCCCAGCGGCGAGCACAGCCGGATCCCCGCCGCGGCCAGCCGCGAGCGGTCGGCATCGGTGATGGGCCGAAGCAACTGAACGGCGATGTGCCGCACGCCGGGCTGCGCCGTGATCTGCTTGAGCGCGGCCCCGGCTTCCTTCTCGGGAGCGAACGCCGGGGCGACCGGAGACCGCCACTGCACCTGAGCCGCGGCGGTCGAGGCCGATCCTGCGGCCATGGCCAGGGCGAGGGGGAAAGCAAAGCGTGCGCGGGGATGTCTCTTCAACATGTTGGTCGCTCCAGCAGTTCCGCTTGCGCGGGTAGACGCCTCATACACCCGCCCATTGGACGGAGCGCTTCAAGCTACATTCCCCCGAGGTTTTCAATCTCAGACACGCCAAACGCCCGATCGGGCGTGATTGCCTATACGAACCAAATATGAACCCGGTTTCGCCCGAGGGCAAGCGGGTTTGGGGACTCAGCCGTGAATCATCCGGCCCTCGGCGGCCAGAGCACCCTCGTGCAGGGCCTCGTGCATCGTCGGGTGGGCGTGAACCGTGCAGATGATCTCCTCGGTCGTCGCTTCGAGGCGGCGGGCGAGGGTCATCTCGGCAATGAGTTCGGTGGCCTGGTCACCGATAATGTGGGCGCCGAGGATCTCGCCTCGGGGCAGGCCGCGGATGATCTTGACGAAACCGTCGGTGTGGGCCGCGGCGATCGCCTTGCCGTGGGCGGTGAAGTTGTACTTGCCGGATTCGAAGTCCTTGCCCTTCACGAGGCCGTCGGCGATGAGCTTCTGCTCGGTGAAGCCGACGCTGGCGACCTGCGGGATGCAGTAGGTGCAGCCCGGGATGACGGTGTAGTTCATCGGGATCGGCTCGTGGCTGGCTTTCTTCGCCTTCCACGCGATGCGCTCGATACAGGTCACGGCTTCTTCCATCGCGACATGGGCGAGCCAGGGCGGGCCGATGACATCGCCGACGGCGTAGACGCCTGGGAGGCTGGTCTTGTAGTCGATGGGCTCATCCTTGGTGATGCCGGGCTTGTAGTCGGTGACGATGTGGCCGCGATCGGTCTTGAGGCCGAGCTTGTCATCGCAGAGCCCGTCGGTGCGGCCGACAACACCGATGGCCAGCAGGACGCGGTCGGCTTCAAGAGTCTGCTTCTTGCTGTCGTCGGCCTTGCCGTTGACGAATGGGGCGACGGTGACCTTCACGCCGCCGGCGGTCTTCTCGACGGCGGTGGTGGTCGTGGACAGCATGAACTTCATGCCGTGCTTGGAGTAGATCTTCTCGAGCGCCTTGGAAACATCGAGGTCTTCAACAGGCAGAAGCCGGTCGAGCATCTCGACGACCGTGACCTCGGTGCCCATGGAGTGGTAGAAGTAGGCAAACTCCATCCCGATCGCGCCCGCGCCGACGACAATCAGCTTCTTGGGCTGCGTCTTGTTGAACATCGCCTCACGCGCGCCCCAGATCTTGTCG
Organism: Planctomycetota bacterium; assembly: GCA_023432465.1. Classification (GTDB taxonomy): domain Bacteria; phylum Planctomycetota; class Phycisphaerae; order Phycisphaerales; family UBA1924; genus JAHBXL01. The sequence goes on from JAEYUO010000036.1 coordinate 40,003, forward strand.
CCATCAAACTTGGCGAAGGGCAGGTCCCGCGCGACCGAGCCGGTCGCGACGAGGCAGTAGTCGGCGGTGATGGTCTGCGTCGTCTTGCCGGGCTTGGCGGGCGCGCTGGTCAGCTCTTCCTTGACCTCGCACTCCTGCACCTCGACCGTGACCTTGGCCTTGCCCGCCGCCTGCTCGGCCCTGGTGATCTTGGCGTTGCCGATGAAGTGGGTGATCTTGTTCTTCTTGAAGAGGAACTCGATGCCCTTGTTGAGCTTCCCGGCGACATCCCGCGAGCGGCCGATGATGCGGTCCCAATCGAGGCCGATGTCCCCGTTGATCTTGAGGCCCCAGAAGGCCTGGTCCTCCTTCTTCTTGAGCTTCTCGACCATCTCCGCGTTGGCCAGGAGGCTCTTGCTCGGGATGCAACCCCAGTTCAGGCAGACCCCGCCGAGCTTGGCCCGCTCGACACAGGCCACCTTGTACCCGAGCTGAGCCGCCCGGATCGCGCCGACATAGCCCGCCGGGCCGCCGCCAATGACGATGACATCGAAGTGATTGCCTGAAGCGGTGTCGGCCACGGAACGATCTCCTTATGCGGGGTCCGTACGGGCTCCCGGTTCTACGGTAGCTTGCATCCCGGGGGCAGGGGGGCACAGTATAGGGTCTGGGCTTCCTCGTCCCGCCGGCTCATCCACCATGCTGCTCTCCTGGCTCGTCATCTCAACCCTGGCTCTTGCCGGGGATGCTCCGCCCTCCGCCGCGGCGGCGGCCCTTGAGCCGATGGCCGTCGTCGCGCCGCCGGGCCCACCGGCTGGGTTTGACCCGCTCCGGCTGTACGTGAAGTTTCGGGACGATGCGATGATCCGCCTCGCGGCCGACGGCCGCTCGCTGACCGACCGCGGCTCGGGCGCGCTTGCACAGGCTTGGCCGGCGCTGGAGAAGCTGGGCGTGGAGTGGTCACGCCTTCACGAGATCGGCGAAGACAAGCTGACCGAGTTGCGTGAGACCGCAAGCAAGAACCTCGGCCGCCGAACGCCCGACCTGAACACCGAGTTTTGCGTGCAGCTTGCGGACCCCCGCGACCTCGATCGAGTCCGTGCCGCGCTTGAGAAGATCGATATCGTCGAGCATGTCGGCCTTGTGCCGCGCCCGGTCGCCCCGCCCACCGCGCCGGACTTCACGGCGAATCAGGGGTATCTGCGCGAGGCCGCATCAGGCCACGGCTCGACCGTGCTGTGGGCCTGGCCCGGCGGCCGCGGCCAGAGCCTTCGGGTCTGCGATCTGGAGTATTCGTGGAACCTCGACCACGTGGACCTGCCCGTGATCACGGTGATCGGCCCGCCCGGGACCGACCCGTTCAACAACGACAACCACGGCACCGCCTCGATCGGCGTGCTGGCCGCGATGGACGACGGTGTGGGCATGACCGGCATGTGCCATGGCGCGGCCGGGTACGTCGTGCCGACCTTTCGGAACAACATCTGGAACGTGGGCTCGGCGATCACCATCGCGCTGACGACGCTGCAGAGCGGCGACATTCTTCTGCTGGAGCAGCAGGTGCAGGGGCCCAACTGGCCCGGAGGTTCGTCGCAGGTCGGGCTGGTCCCGTGCGATTGGATCCTCGCGTGGTACAACGCCGTGGTGACCGCCACCGGCAACGGCGTCACGGTGATCGCCGCCGCGGCCAACGGCAGTCAGAACCTCGATGACCCCGTGTACTCCACCGGGAACGGCGGACACTGGCCATTCCTGCCGGCCAACGACTCTGGCGCGATCATCGTCGGCGCGGGGCAGCCCCCGGCCGCGCTCGCAAACGATCGCGTCAGGACAGGGACATCCAACTACGGTTCGCGTGTCAACCTCCAGTCATGGTCGGCGCAGGTCGCTTCGCTCGGGTACGGCCAGTTGTACAACGCCAAGGGGCCGGATGCGTTCTACACGGCCTCGTTCTCAGGAACTTCCAGCGCGGCGGCAATCGTTGCGGGTGCTGCCGCTCAGTTACAGTCGCTGCACATGGCTGTTCGCGGCGGCCCGCTGACCCCGCTCCAACTTCGCGAAGCGCTGCAGTCGACCGGGTCGCCCCAGCAGGGCACGGCGACCCTTCCCGTGAGCCAGAACATCGGCCCGCGCCCGAATCTCGTCGGTGCCGCGTTCCACACGCTGGGAGCCATCGACTGCGACAACAACGGCACGCCCGATGAGATCGACATCGCGATGGCGGCCGCGCTTGATGCCGATGACAGCGGAGGCCTGGACGTGTGCGAACGTCCGTGCGGCCGGCGCATCTCCGTGCTGAGCAATGCGCCAGCCCTCATCCCCGACAACGACCCGGAGGGGGTCTCGAGGACGCTGACTGTCCCGGACAACCAGGGCGTGCTCATCGGTGCGGTGGTTTGGGTCGAGCTCTCGCACCACTTCGCGGGCGATCTCATCGTCACGCTGTCGCATGGAGCCACCACCGTTCCGCTGGTGGTTCGCGTGGGCCGAACCGGCTCGGGCGATGGTGACTCCTCTGACTTTCAGGGCCGGTACGTGTTCGCCGACCAGGCGGCCGGAGACCTTTGGCCCGCCGCCGCCGCGGCGGGCGCTGCGGAGGCGATCGCCCCGGCGACATATCGACCGACGGGACCGTGGGCGGGATCCGCGCCACTCGCGGCATCGCTTGATTCGTTCATCGGGAACGACCCCGCGGGCACGTGGAGCCTGTCGGTAGTCGATTCCAAGGCGAACGATCGCGGGACCCAGATCCGGTGGGGGCTCGTCCTCACGACCCGCTCTCCGGAATGCTGCCTGGCCGACTTCAATGGCGACGGCACGCCGGGAGTGCCGGACATCTTCGCCTTTCTCGCGGCGTGGTTCGCGGGGGATGTCTCGGCGGATATCGATGTGGATGGAACCGTTGCGGTCCCCGATGTGTTTGCGTTCCTGAGTGCCTGGTTCGCGGGGTGCCCTTGAACGCCCCGGCGAGTCCATTTAAGTTGTTATAAAATAAGCATTTACGACGAATGGAAGCTCTCGGGCCAATGCCATTCGCACGATCGGCGAGGGAATGTTGCTGCCGAACCTTTACCGGCGTTCTCGCGTAGACATGGGGTCCCCGGGGTGGGGGAAGCGGTATCCCACGCGCTGAGCGGTATCTGCAACGCCGCGGGCTACCATCCGGCCCTCTCTCCCTTTCCACCCCGCCGCGGGATCATTCTCTCCCGTCGGCCTGGCCCGTTGAGTATGGAGATCGTGATGAGCGTCGCGCACAACCACGCCCATGGTCCCGCCTCGAAGCACACCCACACACATGATCATGACCACGGGCACGACGCCGCGGGCATGGCCTGCTGCTCGCACCACAATGTCAAGCTTGAGCGGTACATGCTGCTGTACCTCGTCGGCGGCGTGCTGGTCCTGTGCACCAAACTGGCCGAGTGGCTGTTCCCCACCGCGATCTCCCCGCAGATCGCGCTGCTCCCGGCGCTCGTGGGCGCGATCATGCTCGGCATGCCGCTCTTCATCGCGGCGTTCGGCGAACTCCGCCGCGGCCGGGCTTCAACCTCATCGCTTTGCGCGCTGGCGATTCTCGGATCGCTCGCGACGGGCGCGTATGTCGCCGCCGGCTTCCTCGCGTTGATCCTCCTCGTCGCCGATCAGTTCGTCCGCCAGCGTGCCTGGGGCGCACAGAAGGCCATCGAGGACCTGGTCGGGCTGACCCCGGACATCGCCCGCGTCGTCCGCGACGGGCAGGAGGCCGAGGTCTCGCTGAGCGAGGTCAAGGTCGGCGACATCATCCGCGTCCGCCCGGGCGAGAATCTGCCCGTTGACGGCACGGTCGTCGTTGGTCGCTCGGCCATCAACCAGGCCTCCCTCACCGGCGAGGCCATCCCGCACGAAGTCGCGCCGGGCGAGCCCGTGTATGCCGGCACGACCAACATCTCGGGCGTGATCGAACTTCGCGCGACCATGATCGGCGAGGACTCGACGATCGGCAAGGTCACCCAACTCATCCGCGAGGCAGAGGCCAGCCGCACGCCACGACAACTGATGATCGAGCAGGTCGCATCCTTCTTCGTGCCGGTCACGCTCGGGCTTGCGTTCATTGTCTGGTACATGACCAAGGACCTGCAACGGGCCATCACTGTGCTCGTGGTCGCGTGCCCCTCCGCCCTGCTCCTCTCGAGCCCGCTGGCGCTCGTCGCGGCGTTTGCGGCCGCGGCGCGGCTGGGAATCCTCATCAAGCGGACCAACTACCTCGAAGAGGCCGCGGCGATCGATACCGTCGTTCTCGACAAGACGGGCACGCTCACGACGGGCCGGTTCGCCGTCTCGAAGCTCGTGCCCGCGGACGGCGTCGAGGGCGCGGACCTGCTTCAGGCCGCGGCCGATGGCGAGCAGCACTCCAACCACCCGCTGGCGCGTTCCATTCTTCAGACCGCGCAGGCCGCACGCATCACCCCGGACGGCTCGAGCGACTTTGAGGAGATCCACGGTCGGGGCATCCGCGCCCGCACCGCAGGCGGCGAGGTGTGCGTGGGCCGCGTGTCGTGGCTGATGGAGCTCTTCCCGCAGATCAAGCCGACCGTGGCCGCCGTCGAGCCCCGCATCGAGGGCATGACCGGCGTGCACGTTGTGCGCAATGGTCACTACCTGGGCGTGGTCGGCCTTGAAGACAAGGTGCGATCGAACACCAAGAACGTCGTGGGCCGCCTGCGCGAGCTCGGCGTGCGGCGGATCGACATCCTCACGGGTGACCGCATCAGCGTCGCCGAGCGCGTCGGCCGCATGGTCGGCGTCGACAACATCGAGGCCGAGTGCCTGCCGGAAGAGAAGCACGCGATCATCCAGGGCCTCGTCAAGGACGGCCGACGCGTGATGATGGTCGGCGACGGCATCAACGACGGGCCTTCGCTCGCCGCGGCGGATGTCGGTGTGGCGATGGGTCTGGGCGGCTCCGACATCGCGGCCAACTCCGCGGGTGTTGCGCTCATGACCGACGACCTGTCGAGGATCCCGTTCCTGGTGGAGCTTGCCCGCCGCACTCGGGCGATCATCGCGCAGAACATCGCCGCATCAATCCTCGTCGCGTTCATCGGGCTCATCCTCGCCGCGACCGGCCAGCTCTCGCTGGCGTTCGGCTCGGGCGCGCTCGTGGCCGCGGCGTTCTACCACGTCGTCGGCGATGTCGTTGTCATCGGCAACTCCTTCCGCCTGTTCCGTTTCGGCGAGGCGTTCAGCGAAGAAGAGGCACGGCTGATCGAGCAGGGGGTCATGGAAGCTCCGCAGACACGCCGCGCGGGCAGCCTGTCGCTTGGGCGGCAGGCCGCGGCGGTGGGTTGAGTCGGTCCCGGCACCTGGAACTGCGCCGATACAGCGTGCGGATGGTGAGGCGTGGGTGAGTCACCGGCATCGTCTTCACGCAGAGGCCATCGGCAGGTTTGGTCGATCGCCCGGATCGTCCTCGGTTCCTATCTGCTCTGGTGCCTTGTGCTCTCAGCCTGCCAGACCAGCATGATCTTTCCGCGCGAGCTCGCGGGCTCGCCGTTACCCGATGCGGGCATCCCGCGTTCGGTGGAGCGCTGGTGGACCACTGGCGACGATGGCTCCAAGACTGAGGCGTGGTTCTTCCCGCCGCCGGTCGATGCCGCGGCGCCTGCTCCGTGCGCGATCATCTTCCACGGCAACGGTGAGATCATCGACCACATCCAGGATTACGCCGAGTGGTACCGGCGCCGCGGCTACGCCGTGCTGCTGCCTGAGTATCGTGGCTATGGGCGCAGCGGCGGCACGCCCTCGCAGAATGCCATCACCGAGGACATGCTCTCGTTCCACGCCAGCCTGATCGCCCGCGAGGACATCGATTCGGCGAAGCTCGTCTTCCACGGGCGTTCGCTGGGTTCTGCCGTGGCCGCGCAGCTTGCGGAGCGGAAGCATCCCGCAGTGCTCGTCCTCGAAGCTCCCTTCCTGAGCATCAACGCCATGGCCGCTCGGTACCTGGTGCCGGGTTTCCTGGTGAGGCACCCGTTCCGCACGGACAAGGTCCTGCCGACACTCGGTTGCCCGGTCCTGATCCTGCACTCGACCGATGACGAGATCGTGCCGTACTCCCACGGCAAGAAGCTCCACGAGCTCACGCCCGGATCGACGCTGATCGATCTGAGCGGGTCGCACAACTCCGCGCTCGCCTCCCTGCCGCAGTACTGGTCGAGCGTGGATGCGTTCCTGCTGGAACACATCGACCGGGACGAGTGATCCGGGCCGGTTCGCCACCCCGCTTTGGCCGCCGAGCCCGTACACTTCGGCCATGCCCCGCGGATCATCCCCTACACCTCGCCGCGCCGCCCCGCCCGATGCCCGGACGCTACGGAGCCGCATCGTCATCATGGGAATCGGCCAGATGGGCCTCGTGTGCGCGGGGATTCTCGCTCCGCCCGCCGTGACACCCACTCCCGCCGCCGGCCCGCGGCGCAAGGCGGGCAAGCCCGAGACCGTGGCCGATCCGGCGGGACCTGAGATCATCATGTGGGGGCACGACATCGACGAGGTCGGCGAACTGACGCAGACCCGCCAGAGCCCGCGGCTGCCTGGGTTCACACTGCCGGATTCCGTCCGCGTCACGCACGACCTCAACAAGGCGATGAGCGAGGGGGGCGATGGGCACGGCGCATCGTTGGTCGTGTCGGCGATTCCCGTGCAGTTCACACGCGAAGTCTGGAGGCGTTTGCGCCCTGTGCCGTCGGCGCGCGCGGGCGCGATGCCGCTGCCCGATCGCGCGGCCGTGGTCTCGGTCGCCAAGGGGATCGAGAACAACACACTTTTGCGCCCGACGCAGATCATCGCCGATGCGCTCGGGGATGACCCGGACGGCCCGCCCCGACCGATCGGCACGCTGAGCGGACCGACGATCGCGAGCGAGCTTGCGCGCGGGCTGCCCGCGACGATGATCGCGGCGAGCGACTGGCCCGGCTACGCCCACGAGCTGCAGCGTGTCTTCTCGACCAGTTATCTCCGCGTCTACACCAACGAGGATGTGCTCGGCGTTGAGCTCGCAGGCGCGATGAAGAACGTGATCGCGATCGCGGCGGGCATCCTCGACGGCCTGCAGGCCGGCTATAACGCAAAGAGCGCGCTGCTTGCTCGCGGGCTTGCCGAGATCACCCGGCTGGGCACGGCGATGGGCGCATCGACCGACACCTTCTTCGGCCTCGCGGGAGTGGGAGACCTTGCGACGACCTGCTTCTCGCCGGAGGGGCGGAACCGGAGCTGCGGCGAGGCCCTTGGCCGCGGCGTCAAACCCGACGACTACCTGAAGTCCGCCAAGTCGGTCGTGGAGGGCGTGGCGACGACGAAATCGGTGATGGACCTTGCGCGGAAGTACCGCGTCGAGATGCCGATCACCGAGCAGGTTCACGCAGTCTTGTTCGAGGGGCTCGACCCGATCGACGCGATCGCGCGTTTGATGAGCCGGGAACTGACGTCGGAGAAGGTTGGATAGGTCCGAAGCCGGCAGGGACCGCAGGATCTGTTCCCTTCGCGTGATACTCTTGTGAGGCAGACACCAGGAACTTGACCATGACGCCACACCACTTCGACTACCGACAGCAGTTCAGCCGAGACGCGGAGGTCATGGGTGGCGAAACAGTGATGAAGGGCGCTCGCGTCCCACTTCGGACCGTGCTCGCCAGCCTTGCTGAAGGATTGGAGCCTGCGGACATCCTGCGTGAGTTTCCCGTGCTGACGACCGAGCATCTCCGCGCGGCAATCGCGTTTGCCGCGGACTCGGCACGCGAGGACCTTCCGGCTGCTCCGCTGCCCAAGGTGGCATGATGCGCATCAAGATCGACGAGAACATGCCGAGGGCGCTGAAGCCGACACTTCGCAATCTCGGCATTGACGCAGATGATGTGTATGACAAGGGCCTGCAGACACGGCCGGATCACGAAGTGCTTGCCGCGGCGCGACAAGAGGGACGATTCGTGATCACGCAGGATGTGGGCATCGCCGATCAGCGATCGGCCGATACGCATCGCGGGGTGATGCTGGTGCGACTTGCCGAGCCCGGCGCGATCGCACTGGTTGCGAGAATCGTGTGGGTCTTTCAGAATGAGTCGGTCCAAGACTGGACCAACGCAATCGTGATCGTTACGGATTCGAAAGTGCGCGTTCGACGAACACCTTCCAGAGGCGATTGAGCATGCAGACTCCACCGTTCTTGCCTGTGCTTCGTGCCGCCGCGATCTGCGTTGCCGTCGGCTGCGCGGCATCAGCCCACGGGTGGGACGCCCACGGCCACCGCACCATCACGCGGCTCGCGCTGGATGCGATGACTGTCGCCGCGGCCGAGCAGACCCCACGCAGCGACGCATCGGACCAGCCCGCCGCGACCCTGCCCGAGTGGCTCATCTCTGATCAGGCGAAGTCGATGATTGCGTACCAGTCCTCCGAGGCGGATCGGTATCGCGGCACGCGGTCCAACTATCTCGCCCACGAGAACAACCCCGAGCACTACCTCGATGTCGAGGACCTCGCCGCCTACGGGCTCACGCTCGAGACCCTCCCGCCGCTGCGGGCACAGTACATCTCCGCCATGACGGTCGCGCGGCACGAGCACGGCGAAGATATCCCGCCGCACAATCCGCGGCTCAACCCCTCGGGCGATCAGGAGTGGCCGGGCTTCGTTGTGCACGCCATCATGGAGCATCACGCCAAGCTGACCAGCGCGATGAAGACCGCCCGGACGCTGGAAAAGCTCAACGATCCGAAGCGCGAGCCGCAACTGCTGATGGCCCGCGCCAACGTGCTGGCGCACATGGGGCACCTGTCGCACTTTGTCGGCGATACTGCCCAGCCGCTCCACACCACCAAGCATCACCACGGCTGGGTCGGCGAGAACCCCAAGGGCTACACCACCGAACGCGGCATCCACGCGTACATCGACGGGACGATTCTCAACATCCACACGCTCGACTACGCCTCGCTCAAGGCCGCGGCGAAGCCCGCCGCGACGATCGACCCGGTTGACCCGTGGAAGGATGTGCTGGCGTATCTCCAGCGCTCGCACGATGAGGTCGAGCCGCTCTACGTGCTCAAGCAGTCGGGCGAGCTGGAGCAGGAGAAGGGCAAGGCGTTCATCACCGAACGTTTGGTCGATGCAGGCTCGATGCTCGGCGCGCTCTACACCTCCGCGTGGAAGCTCTCCGAGCCGACGGCCAAGGACCTTGAGGACTTCGTGAAGTACGACGGGCAGATCGACGCGGAGATGGTGAAGTCACAGCCGCCCGCGCGTTGATACGCAACGAATGCCGTTATTCGTCCACTGGCTCTGCGAGGGAGTAGCTCGTGCTCCGGCCGCTGCCCGGGTTGCGCACCAGGATGCCCCGCCGCACAAGGTCCTGGATGTCGCGCAGCGCGGTATCGGCCGAGCACTTGGCGAACGTCGCGTACTTCGAGGTGGTGAGGTGCCCCTTGAAGTTGTCGAGCAAGCGGTTGATCACCAACCGCTGACGCTCGTTCACGCCGCCGCGATTGATGTTCTGCCAGATCCGGGCCTTCCTCAGCACGCTCCCGAGCGCAACGCTCGCGCTGTCGATCGCACGGTCGAGGCACCCGATGAACCACTCCAGCCAAAGCGTGATGCCGAGATCGCCTCGCTGCGACGCTTCAAGCCGCAGGTAATACTGCTTGCGCTCCGCCTCGATCTGTGAGGACATGCTGTAGAACCGCTGCGCAGCCCCGTCGGCGCGGGCTAGCGCCATGTCCGCAATCGCCCGGGCGATCCGGCCGTTGCCGTCGTCGAATGGGTGGATCGTCACGAACCAGAAGTGCGCCACCCCGGCTTTGAGCACAGGGTCGATCGCCAATGGCGCATTGAACCACTCGATGAACCGCCCCATCTCCGCTTCAAGTTTCTCCGCGGCCGGAGCTTCGAAATGCACCGTCTCCTTCCCGATCGGGCCCGACACCACCTGCATCGGCCCGAGCTCGCCCGTGCGCCACGCGCCCACGGCGATCCGTGCCATGCCGCTCCGAGCGGTCGGGAACAGCGCCGCATGCCACGCGAAGAGTCGCTCCCGCGTGAGCGGCTCGCTGAACTTCTGGATGGCGTCAAGCATCATCTCGACAACGCCCTCGACATCTCGCCCGGCCGTCGGGAGACCCGCGACATCCAACCCGAGCCTGCGGGCGATCGACGACCGCACCTCGTCAGAATTCAGATGCTCACCCTCGATCGCCGAGGTCTTGACGACGTCGTTCGTCAGCGTCGTCAGCCCGGCCTCGGCGCGGAGCGCAAAGCCGAGCGACTCCATCCGCCCAAGCAGCCTCCCCTGCTTGTTGCGCATCGCCGCTAAGGGCGCGGCCAGCATTTCGCTGTCCCACACAAAGCTCGGCCAGTCTTTTCGCTCGTGGATGTACCGCATAATCACCGCAAGTTATGCGGCAATTATCGCCTCTATTCACCGCAAGATCCAGTATTCGCCGCACATTTTACGGTGAATGCAGACGTCATGATCCGCTGCAAGAGGGAGGGTAAGGCCTTGTCAATCGAACGGGATCATTGGCCGCCTGCCCGCGAGCATCGCTTCGATCTGCGCGGCTATTTGCTGCTCTGCTGCTCTGCCGCTTTGCCGCTGTCTTCAGCCTCCCACCCCGCCGGCTTCTCGCCGCCGGGCATCAGCAGCGCCATCACGCTCATCGCCGTGCCATAGTTCGCCGAGCGCGGGAAGACGCGGTCGTTCCACGAGCCGTCATCGAGGCGCACGCTGAAGAGCAGTTGGCCCAGCCTGCGGCGATACTCGCCGCGTTCGCGCTGCGGCAGGAGTTCGATCGCCTGCCCCGCGTAGTAGTGCGCGTAGTAGAAGTAGTACGGAGCCACACCGTACGGCGCGATGTGCGTGCCGGTCTGGGCGCGGCGTTTATCCAGCCATTCCCAGTGCACGATGAACGCATCGATCGCGCCGCGAATGCGCTCGGGGCTCGACCGCCCCGCGAGCGACAGCGCACACTCGGTTGCGAGCATGCGGCCGACGGAGCCGGGTGTGGCCTCGGGCCGTCGATCCGCCGTGCCCGCGTACGACACCGACCCCGTCGCCGAGCGGCCGCGCTCGAGCGTCACGAGCGCACGCTCCACGACCGCCGCATCGACCTCGTACCCCTGCCTCTTCGCCTCGAACAGCGTCATCAGCGTGGGCGACGTCATGAACGGCGAGCTCGGGTTGGGCTTCTTCGCGCCCGCGGGCGTCGAGTAGTTCCACCCGCCCGACTCCGGGATCTCCGTCTTGTGGATCGCGTCAACGTACCGCTTGATGGTGGCATCAACCTCTTCCTTCATGTCCGCGGGCACAGCCTTGGCTTCCTGCATCGTCAGCAGGAACCACGCCGCGTACGTATACCCCCAGCCGCGGACGTCGTAGGTGGAGTTGTGGTCGGGCACCATCGCCGGGTCGTCCGCGCCCGCGATCACAAACTCCGCCGCGCGGCGCACGGCGGCCTTGCGTGCCTCATCGCCGTCATATCCCGGCGCGCGGAGCAGGCTCATGCCGGAGATGCCGGTGCCGCCCACACGGTAGCCGATGGGGATTTTGCCGCGCTCTCGGTACACCCCCTCGTACGGCCACTCGCCCTTGCTCTCCCCCTCCTGCATCCCGACGATGATCTCGACGCCGCGGGCAACGGCCTCATCGATCATCTGCTTCTCGGGAGCCGCGACATCCTTGCGGGCGGGCATCTGGCTGTAAGGCGTTGTCGGCAGGGCCTTATCGCCGCCTGTTCCACGCCCGCCATCACGCTGCGCGATCGCGACCGAGACACACGAACCCAGCACCAGCATCACGACAAACGGCTTGAGCATCAGATACCTCGCTCGTGGACTCTCAGAGCCCGGCCCATCCCGCCCGCCCACTGCCCGTCCCCCAGACACTTCAGAACAACTTCCGGACTACAGCATACCGGCCGCACGGGCTTGGGTGGTAGCATGATCCCATGAACACGAGGATGCGATGTGCCGGTCTTGCCGTCACCTGTGCGGGGTTTCTCGCGCTGGCGGGGTGTTGGGGACAGCCAGAATCGCTCGCTCAACCGGCATCCGCACCCGCGGCGGCGGCGGCCCCGCCCACCGAGGCCAAAGCCCGCACCACCGTCACCGATCTCGCCCGCGCGTACCTGGATCTCGAAGCCGCTTTCTTTGCCGCGCCCGTCGAACGGGACCTCTGCCGCGAGGTGAACACCGCGTTCGATGAGGCGTCGATGCTGTTCTTTGCGGGCAACCTCGCGCGGGTGGTGGAGATTGTGGATGCGAACACGGCAAAGCTGCGCGATGCGAGCAAGCTTCCCAAGCCCACGCCGCCGGACCTTGCGCCGGTCATTGAGGCGGACTTCTGGTCGATGTCGGGAGACACGACCGACGAGGAGCCGGAGCGACCGGCGCGGCCGCTGGCGATCTGGAATGCACGGCGGGATCTGCTCGCCAGCGCGTCCGTGGTCGGGTCCGTCGAATCGCTGGTGGCAGACTCGGCAAGCCTGCACACATCGCTGATTACGGAGGCCAAGTCCATCGCGAAAGGCGAGAACCCCTACACCCACCATCGCGGCGACATCTGGCGGCCCTACTTCATCTCCGACCAGCCCGCGCCCATGCGACTCTGCTGCCCGGAGCACCGCCAGCCCCCCGCGGCGGGCTGGCCGCTGGTGATCGCCCTGCACGGCGCTGGCGGGAACGAGCACATGTTCATGGCCGCCTACGGCGTCGGCCGCATCAAGAAGCTCGCCGAGCAGCACGGCTTTGTCGTCGCTTCGCCGCTGAACTCCCCCCTCGCGGCGCAACCCGTCGTCTTCGATGCGCTCATCGACTCGGTCGCGGCGGATTATCCGATTGATCGGACCCGTGTGTACCTGATCGGCCATTCGATGGGCGCGGGCGTCGCGCTCGCGTGGTCGAAGCTCCGCACGGACAAAGTCGCCGCGAGCGCACTCATCGCCGGCATCGGCCGCTTCAATCCCAAGGACAAGCTGCCGCCGACGCTGCTCATCGCCCCCGAGCTCGACGGCCTGATCCCCGCACGCTCGATCATCGCGTCAGCCGAGCAGGCCAAGGGCTTCGGCCTGCCGGTCGAGTGCCGCGAGATCAAGGACTATGGCCACACGCTCGTCGTCGGGCACATCCTCCCCGACGTTGTGGAGTGGCTGCTCAGCCAGCCGCCCGCCGAGGCAGCCTCGGCCGTTCCGCCTGCGACGAAACAACCCGCCACACCCGGAGCCGCACCATGACCATCCGCGTTCTTCTGAGCATCGCGCTCTTCGCCTGCCTCGCTCTCGCCTGCTGCGAGGCCAAGGTGACCACCGAGAACTACGACAAGGTCACCCTCGGCATGAGCCTTTCGCAGGTCCAGAACATCCTCGGCCGCGGCAAGGAAGACTCCTCCCACGCAGGGACGAGCATCTCCTCCCCCGGCATCGCCCAGACCAGCCGCTCCACCGACCGCATCTTCGTCTGGGAGGACGACTTTGGCGGGAAGATCATCCTCACCTTCCAGGACGACAAGCTCGTCCAGAAGTCCAAACTCGGGATGGACTGACCCCTCCCTCCCGGGTGTCCCGCCCGTTGACTCAGGCATCCGGGGCCTATACTTCCCTCCGCAT